>CAJJOX010000001.1 GCA_905193485.1 uncultured Porphyromonadaceae bacterium
AAACGGGAGGGATTCCTTCTGTATCGTCCGTTTTCATATTTCTTTGCCAAAATTTTATAGCATCCTTTATCCAGCCTTCTGCCGCCGTTCCTATACCTAATCCAAAACCATGACCAAGTCCATCGTAAACATGGAACTCGGTGGGAATGCCTATCTCTGCCAACTGCTGTAATCTATACTGCATTGTTCTCCATGATGCAATACCATCAATTGAACCAACACATACATAGGTAGGAGCATCGTAGCGTGAAACAGTCGAATATCCGGTATATTGCATAATAACGGCAGCAGCCTGCGGAATATCACTCCTCTCTGTAAGTTGATACAAATAGTGTGAATTACCCAGTGTTGCTGCCATTCTTGCACCGGCAGAGCCTCCCCAAAGTGAATAATCCTCACGTTTTACTCCTAATTGTTCCGCATTGTCATATATGAAGGTAATCGCCTGAGCCAAGTCGTTGTAAGGATCATCAGGACGGTATATGAGTGCGAAAGCAGTGTATCCGTTCTTACTTATTTCCAATGAATGTGGGAAACTATCGTGCATTGCACCTACATACGCAAAGCCGCCTCCGGCATTAGTTATCGCAAAAGGATTTCCGTTTTTTCCTGAAAAACGGAATAAGCCGGTATCTGCTTTGCTTCTGTCAGCTGCTATTTCTTCGGGAGAATATATCGGAAAGAATATCTGATTGCCTGATAGAGACTCCTTTTTCAGAAAGTTCAATATCTCTACCGTTTTATCTACCGAAATATGGCTATACCAGACGTATACGTTCGATGAACTAACCTGCGATAGAGTCATTGACGTCGGCACATTTCTATCAACCGGAAACAACAAATGCCCGAAATTACCAAACGCCGGGTCATTAATAACCTCTCCGACAGTTGACTGTGCTGTGAATAACTCACCTTCAACCGTATTGTTTCTGTTATCATCAACTATATTGCTGTTCATATTTCCTACTTCGATATTATTATCCATATTTTGTATGTCAATTTCAGGAGAGCAGGATGCACACATAACTGTTAAACATACCAATAACAGACCTGTCATAAATGTAATCTTCATAGAAAAAATCATTGGGTTTATTTCAATTACAAAATTACATCAAGACCCTTAAGAAGTTATTATGAATAATTCGGTAGCTATATACATTATTGCCTGAAATGAAAAGGGAGCCATCCGTAGTCGAACAACTCCCTATTTTTTATGAAGAAATAGTGCATTAGGACTTTCATTCCCTATAATCCGATAGCGACATTCTTATAGTGGCTCTCAGCTAAATCTTCGAGAGAAGAAGTAAAGAATATTTCCTTGCATATTTCCATTTTTGTGAAGGCTTTTCAGCTCATAATAATCAGTTTCTCAATTTCAAGACAGCTTTTTCAAGTGATTCCGTAGGCTCTATGATATTATAGTCTTTCCAAAAGTCAGGGTCACTGAAATTATCGACCATGTCATAGAATATGTCTTTCCGACCAAAGGCATCTTTACGGGCTATTGATGCAGTGGGGCTGTCGTCCCTATCTACCATAACCAGTTCTGAATACACTGTGTATCCGGCTGAAAACAATCTTCTTTTCCAGTCACACTTAAATCGAGTTTTTGCGCTTATATAATTTAGATACGATAAGCCGTCCTGATATTTATAGCTTACTACAAAATCCACTTCCTGCGGATTAAATCTCAGACCTCTTGGTTTTTTATGTAATATAGAGCGGATCGCTTTATCCTTATCCGATAAATCCAAGGCAAACTCGGCTTTGGAGAATGCACTTGTTTCACGGTCGATATAAACTTTGCCTTTATACAAAGGATAGTCCACTTTTACTTTGGGCTTAAAACTTACTACAAACTGCTGTCGATCATCAATTGAAGTCATAGGCTCCATTTTGAAATCATAGAAATCCAACTCTTCAAGACTGAACAGCAAATCCTTATTCTTTACCATATCAAGGACAACGGGAATTGTAGGCCCGCCAATTACCTTTATAGAAAGGGTGTCTGAACTTCTCTGACTCACAAGTCTTCTTCCCTTTTCAATCTGTACCCTATCACCAGTGGTTAATCTGGTTTTATAAGGGCTTTTCATCACACTGACAATAGCTTCGGAAACACCTATATAGCGTTTTCCTTTCTGCACTGTTTCACGATAAAAAGCCGAATAAAGGCTTTTATTCGCCGGATAATTCACAGGAATTTTCTTGAGAGCCTCCGCTACTATCTCTTCCGGTTTACCGCCCCTGACAATCACCTCTTTGAGCATCTTTGCGGAAGATTTCAACTAGACGACTATTTCATGATTGCCGTCAATAAGATTGTCAATGGGCAGCAAACTACTGTGATAACCAAGTTGTTCAGCCCTTAGCCCCCATTCACATTGGTCTTTGGGACTTTGAGCGAAAAAGTGCCGTCGGCATTGCTCACTGTTCCGATATTGGTTCCCGGTATTGAGATGCTGACATTCTCCATGACCTTTTTATTATCATTGTCGCAGACTACACCGCTTACAACGATGATGGCCTCATCCGTCTGACGCGCTGTGAGAGTTAACGCAGCCGTCAGGCATAATATGGTGATTATAGACTTGAACATATACTTGCAGTTAAGTTAAATTTTTACAAAATTACCACTAATAAGGTAATGTGGGATTGTCTTTTTTTCGGACTTTGATGTGAATAAATCCGTTATCGGTAATATTGGTATCAAACACCGAAATTTTCATAATGATAAAAACCGCCCAAATAGAGAACTTTGCAAACAAAAGCCATAAACGCAATGATAAAAAGAACATTAACAGCATTAGCCATGTGCCTGACGTTGACCGCAGGCATGGCGCAGACCACGCCCGAACCGGCAAAGGTCTATTTCACATCAGAAATCACTCCCGAATCACTGCTTTCGATATTCAAGGCACTCGGTGTCAACCCCGAAGGCAACGTGGCTGTAAAAATCAGCACCGGAGAATCAGCCCAAAGCAACCACCTCCGTCCGGAACTTATAGGTACTCTCGTCAAGGATGTAAAAGGCACCATTGTGGAATGTAACACCGCCTATGGCGGCAACCGTTCAAATACTGCTAATCACCGTCGTGCCATAGAGCAAAGAGGTTATGGCGAGATAGCTACGGTTGACATCATGGATGAGGAAGGAGGCATGAACCTTCCTATGCAGGATACAAAGTGGTTTGCAGAAAATCTTGTTGGCAGCCACCTTGCAAATTACGACTTTATGATAAACCTCGCCCATTTCAAGGGTCATGCGATGGGTGGTTTCGGTGGTGTACTGAAAAACCAGAGCATCGGTATCGCCACTCCTGACGGCAAAACCCGGATACACACGGCCGGAGCCTACTCCGATCCCCGCTATGTCTTTCAGCAGCCCCACGGTCAGGATGCTTTTTTAGAGTCAATGGCAGGTGCCGCCCAGTCCGTACATAACTATTTCAAGGGAAAGAAAGGTATCGTCTATATAAACGTGATGAACAATCTGTCGGTGGATTGCGACTGTGACGGTCATCCCTCTGCTCCCCAGATGAAGGACATTGGTATTCTTGCATCTCTTGACCCTGTTGCCCTCGATAAGGCTTGCCTTGACCTTATATTCAATCATCAGTCAACAACAGGTGATAACAGTGCTCCTCTTGTACAACGTATCAATGGTAGACATGGTGCTCATATCGTAGATTACGCAGCTGAAATCGGATTAGGCTCACTTGCTTATGACCTGATAGACATAACTAATGCCGCAGCGGTCGAAGATGTTGTCACTGATGGTGTAAAAAAATATAATGTTTATGACTTAAATGGCGTAAAAGTCCTGACCAATGCAGAGAGTATTGATACTCTTTCGCCCGGACTATACATCGTTAATGGAGTCAAAACTCTTGTAGGAAGAAAATAATCAAATCATCTCTATCAATACTTCGATTATTTTTTTTTGAGATTTTTAATGGCTCATATTAGCCGTTAACTAATTCGTTAAAAATAACCGAAGTATTGTCGTAAATGAGAATAATCACATAACAATAAGCGACATGAAAATAACAAAGATTATAATACTTGCAGCGATAATTTTTGGCGCAAGCATTTCAGCAAAGAGTGAAGATTACGCCCTCGGTAATTTCGATCATATTGTAACGCAACCTGCTCCGGGTGGTGATACTGAGGATGGAGGGCCACAAGCAGCTTCTAATATCAAATCTGTTGCCGGTGTTCCTTTGGTAAGACTGAATAATGGTGTTATGATGCCTCGGTTTGGACTTGGCACTCAGGTACAGAGCATGGAAAGTGCCAATCAACGGCAGCAACTCAACGAAACGGTTCGTGGAATGGTTATCTCGGCACTTCAGTCGGGTTATCGTCATCTTGATGATGCGATGTTTTATTATAATGAGCGTGGTGCAGGTTGGGGTATTAAGGAAAGCGGTGTGCCGCGTGAGGAGATATGGGTAACGAGCAAAATATCCGGCAATTTAGCTGATGCACAGAATGCTTTTAACGGAATGCTTGAGCGTCTGCAAGTAGATTACCTTGATCTCGTGTATATTCATCATCCGGCAGGTACTCTGGAAGATATACTTACTTGTTGGCGGGTAATGGAAAAGGAGTATAAGGCTGGTAGAATACGAGCTCTTGGTATTAGTAACTTCGATAACCGAATGGAGGCGTTCAACTATATTATGGAGAACGCGGAGATTAAGCCACAGATGGCACAGATAGAATGTCATCCACTTGCTCAGAGAACAGATGCACGACAGTTGTACGCTGACAACTATGATATTCAAGTTGAATGTTGGTATCCGCTGAATCACAACAGGAATGATGTAAACAATACAACACTTCAAGAGATTGCTCAGGCACACGGCAAGACTGTCTATCAGATTATTCTCCGTTGGCACATGCAGGAAGGTCTTTGTCCCGTTCCCGGCTCTACCAACCCGGCTCATATCCTTGAAAATATCAGCATTTTCGACTTTGAACTGACGGACGCAGAGATGGAAGCAATCCGTGCTATTGACAGAGGCGATGCTGGTCGCTCATTCAATCTTTCTTATGGCAACTGGGGCTTCGGTAATTTCCAAGATTATACCTACGAACATACCCCTGAGTCATCCGGTATCAGCAGTGTTTATACCGATAATGGTGAAAATCAAATATATACCCTGAATGGTGTAAGAATACGAAATAATACTGACAAAATAGACACTCTTTCTCCGGGAATATATATCATTAACGGAGTCAAGACACTCGTGGGGAGAAACTAATAATATATCGTTTGTATGTCGAGTACCAAATCTTTAGTCATTGCCATATTCTCGTTGTCAGCACTATTTACACCGTCACTTCATGGCATGGAGATAGTTGATTCTACTCATGTGCTTAATGAGGTCGTCGTGACAGGAAGTAATGTTGCCGTTGGTAGAAATCTATTGCCTTATACTGTTTCGACTGTTTCTGGAAAGCAACTGGAAGCAACAGGAAATACACAACTTCTTGGTGCAGTTTCAGGCATTGTACCCAGTCTGTTCGTATCAGAACGTAATATTTTCGGCTTTGGTGTCAGTAACGGTGGCTCCGGACATATTAAACTGCGCGGAGTCGGTGGAGACAGGGCAAGTGCGGTGTTGATGATGGTTGACGGACAGCCTCAGTTCGCTGGTATCTATTCACATCAGATTGCGGATTTTTATGAAACCGAATATGTTGACCGAGTTGAAGTTTTACGAGGTCCGGCATCTGTCCTATATGGGTCTAATGCTATGGCAGGCGTTATAAACGTCATTACTAAAAATGCTGCTCACGATGGAGTCCGTACTACTCTGACATCACAATATGGTTCCTATAATACTTGGCTTTCATCATTGACCAATACGACTCGTTTCGGGAAATTCTCATCACTCGTATCATTAGGCTATGACCGTACTGACGGTTTGAAAAAGAACTTCGACTTTAAACAAAGTAATCTATATGCGAAAGTCGGATATGATTTTAGTGCCAATTGGAATATGAGGGCAGACTATACATTGATGCAGTTCATTGGTAATGACCCTATATACCCGACGCTATCCAATCCGGAATCCACTGACATATATCATCAGAATATCATCAGAGGGGAAAGTTCCTTGACTGCAACTAATAATTATGGAAGCACGAGTGGAGCCGTCAGGGTCTATTACAGCTATGGCAATCACTTTGTTGATGATCCCCGACATTTCCATAGCCTTGACGATAGGTTTGGTGTGATTGTGTATCAAAACATCAGGCCGTGGAAAGGTGCAAATGCTACTGTAGGTTTTGACTTTGACAGATATACGGGTAAAATTCCGGTATCGGGAGGCAATGCCCACACCGAAGGCTCTTTATCTACAATGGCTCGAAAAGGCATTACTGAGTATTCTCCATATCTTACTTTGGCACAAAATCTTTGGAACGACCGTATTGTTTTGAATGCCGGTATCAGGATGGCTAACAGCAATATGTTTGATACCCAATGGATACCACAGGCAGGATTTGTTATCCATCCTTATGAAGACTGGTCAGTCAAAGGGTCTGTAGCAAAGGGTTATCGTAATCCATCTTTCAGAGAACTTTACCTTTACCGAATGGCTAATCCCGATCTCAATCCTGAGAATATGATGAATTATGAGGTGTCCGTAGGAAAGCAGTTCGGTCGATGGTTCGGCATTGATCTTACAGCCTACTATAGTAACGGTTCCGATATGATTCAGGTGGTAGATCAGAAGAATGTCAACACTGGAAGTTTCATCAATAAGGGCATAGAGGTCTCAGCTCGCAGTCATCCTATTGATAATCTACAGATATGGGCTACATACAGCTATCTTCATTCCTCGCTTGACAACCTTACAGGTGCTCCCAAAAACCAATATTATGTTGGAATCGGATGGGATGCCTTCCCGAAATTTCATGCCGACGTTGAGCTAAAAGGTGTCGGAGGACTATATGTTGCCGATAATATTAAGCATCAGAATTATGCGATTGTCAATACTCGGCTTACATATCAACTTATCAAACAATTACAGGTTTTTGTAAATCTTGACAACCTTACCGCTACCCGGTATGTGATAAACAGAGGCTATGAAATGCCCGGTTTTACTATCATGGGAGGTTTCAAATTAAGCATATAATCAATTTAATAGCACATTATGAATAAGTCCACGATAACTTTCATAGTTTCCGCCATATTAGGGTGCGGAACATCATGCGCTGACAACATTGCAGAAGAGGATAGCCCTATATCAGAAGTTATTGAACCAACTGAAATAGAAATGACTGTACCTATTCCTCAAAACTATTTCAATGCGGCAACCAATCAGGGTGTAGTTGAAGTCGTTGAATATGACTCTAAAGATTACACTGGATCTATGACTCCGACAAAGAAGCCGGCTTATGTCTATCTTCCTTACGGATATGACAGTTCAAAAAAATACGATATAATATATCTTATGCACGGTTGGACAGGAACAGCAGAGCAATACTTCGGTATTCCAAGTCGGCCCCAAATGAAGAACCTTTTTGACAATATGATTCAAAATGGTGATTGCGCTCCTTTTATAGCTGTTTCTCCTACATGGGATAAAGATAACAGAGCAAAGGATTGGGGTGAATCGACACAGGAAGTTGCTGTTTTTTTCAATGAATATATCAATGACCTTATACCTGCTGTTGAAGGCAAGTATTCAACCTATGCTGAGACAGTTGACAAGGAGGGAATATTGGCGTCACGTGACCATCGTGCTTTCGGAGGTTTTTCCTTAGGAGCCATTACAACATGGTATATTTTTGAGCAAGCCTTTGATTATCAAAAATGGTATTTACCGATGAGTGGAGACAACTGGCACATCAGAATGTTCGGAGGACAGTCTGCGCCAAAAGAAACCGCAGAGTTTCTCGCTACCGTAGTAAATTCATCTGATTACAAAGATGATTTTTATGTGTGGTATGCAGTCGGTACATCAGACTCACGTTTCCCTCAAACCCATAATCAAGCTATGGCAATGATGGCTATACCTGAAACATTCAACTCATCAAATTTCTCGTATCATCAACGGCAGGATGGACAGCATGACTTTAATTCTGTTTGGGAGTTTTGTTATAACGCATTTCCATTTATGTTTTCCACTTCACAGAATTCTTCTATCTCAGAAGTCATGACAGATGAACTACAAGGTACGTCAAGAAAGCTGCAAGGTATCTATACTTTAGATGGCCGAAAAGTTGAAGTCGCTGATAAGGGCATCTTCATAATCGACGGCAAAAAGATAGCCAAAAGATAAATAAGACAGGCGGAACCTCAAATCGAAGTTCCGCCTGTCTTTTAATGTTTAGGATATGCTCGAACAGCACCAACTGATAAAGAGAAATTTGCCTTAGAAGTCCGATTACTCAAATTATATTCTGTAAATGGTTCTGCAACCATTGAAGGTTTATGTCCCTGCGGAGTGTCAGTTGTGTGGACATTGACGGTTTTGACCGAAGTTTCAGCCTTGTCCTCTATCTGGGGCTGAGTGGATTGCTCCTGTTTAACCTCCGTACCGTCATTCTCATCGTGTTTTGGAGCAAGTTCAGCGGTAATCTTACGGTCAAGGGCAGCAAGTTCGGATTTGAGCTGTTTCAACTCGTCCTCTTTGCCCCACTGCTTTGAAACGATGGCTTCAAGCTGGGGAACGTCGGCTTTGAGTTTGGCGGTGCGTTCCTCATACTGGGCTATGATGCTGGGTATCTTCTCCAGAGCATTGACGAAGTTCATGCAGGCTGCATGAGTGTCCGACATGGCGATGAAGCCGTTGTTGTACTTATATTTATAGTTGCCTTCAACCATAAATCGGTTCTGTACTGTCTCCTTGCCGTCGGTGTATGTATGCTCGGAGATAATGCTGATGGGGAAACCATAGACCTCACCGATGCGCTTATACTGCCCGTAGGTGTCGGTTTTCATCGCCAGACCTTGCAGGTGGATACCCATGTTCTGCTCGTCACGGAGGTTGCAGGTGTCGATAGTGAGATTATTGACGGGGTTGCCATCTTTGTCTCGCTGAACAACTGACTGATACCGGGTGGCGTCCTCTTTCATACGACTGATTGCCGCCTCGTTGTTGGCAATGTCATGGCTGATGGTCTGGAGCCTGAACTTGGAGTCGGTGATACCCTTGTTGTGGGCTTTTCGCTCTGACTCCAGTGCCGCGATACGTTTCTCCAACTTGGCCTTTTCCAACAGGTCGGTGTTACCGCTGAGAATAGCCATATACTCAGAGAAGTTCATGCCGTTCTTCTCGTCCATTGCACCCTCGTCGATTGTTCTCGCTCCGAGTGCGCCGGATTTGAGCTGGTCGATGAATGTCGCCTTGCAGTGAAGAAGATTGAACTTGTAGGAGTCAAGAGACTTCTCAACTGCGTAGATGATTACATTAACTTTGTTGTCGGCATAGAGTTTGGCAATCTCGTTGCCGGCTCTAACTGCCCGACCGTCACGCTGTTGCAAATCGCTTGGACGCCAGGGTGTATCGAGGTGATGGACCGCGACACACCGCTGCTGTGCATTGACTCCGGTATCCAACATTGTTGTCGAACCGAACAAAACTCTCACATCGCCACTGTTCATAGCCTCGATTACTGCCTTGCGGCTACGCTCAGTCTTACACTCCTGAATGAAGCGTATTTCATGAGCCGGAATACCATAATCCTCTATCAGCTTGCGCTTGATTTCGGAATAGACATTCCATTCGCCGGGCTTATATGTTCCCAAATCACTGAAAACAAACTGTGTACCACGCTGGACATCGTATTTTCTGTAATACTCAGCTATCATCTTGGCACAGTGCGAGGCTTTGTTGTTGGGGTCATCCTCGGCATTGGGGTCAATCATACGCATATCAAGAGCCATCTTGCGGGCATAGTCCGTGGCAATGAGCATCTTCGCCTTTTCTTCGGTTTCCGACAACGGTGCCCTGCCGAGTATAGTGGCATCGCCACTCTCGGCAAACTTCATCAGTTTCTCGATGAAGGCCTCCTGCTGTGGTGTCGGCGGAATATTGTGAAGAATCTCGTTCTTCACCGGGCGGTCAACACCAACGTCCTCGGCGGTACGGTAATCCGTTATCTCATTGTAGAATGCCGCAAGTTCCGGCACCTTGATGAAGTAGCGGAATCTCTCCTTTGCCACAATATGATTGGTAACATTGAACTCAAAGTCAGTGGTCTTCTTGGCGAAGATTGCCGCCCATGCGTCGAAGCATCGAATCTCCTGTCTTTCAAGCTCATTCGGACGTAGATACTTGAACAACAGGTACAATTCAGTAAGCGAGTTACTGATTGTCGTGCCACTGAGGAAAGTAGCTCCGAGGTCTTTGCCTGTCCGCTCCTGAATAGTGCGGATTGCATAGAGAAGATTGAGCGCACGTTGTGAGCCTTCCGAGTTGCCCAGTCCCGCCACACGGTCATGCCGGGTGTTGAACATCAGATTCTTGAACTGATGCGATTCATCAACGAAGATATGGTCGATGCCCATCTGTTTGAAATCAACCACAGCGTCACGGTTCTGATCCATCTGGTACTGAATGGTCGCTATCTTTGCGGTCAGGTTCTCCTTGCGCTTGATTAGACCTTTCAACATGCCACGGCTTACATCGTGTCCCTGCTGCTTCAGCACTTCGAGATTTTCCTCAACCGTGTCAAGTTCAGCCTGAAGGATTTGCTGCTGCATCTCCGGTGACTGCGGTATCTTGCCGAACTGGTCATGCGACATTATCACGCAGTCATAGTCGTTGTTCTTGATCTGGTTGAAAAACGCCACACGGTTGTCAGCCTTGAAACTCTTTTCATCGGCAAACAGTATCCGGGCGTTGGGATAGGCACTCTGATAGGTCATGGCAATCTCGGCGACATTGGCTTTCAGACCGATAATCATCGGTTTGTGAGCCAGTCCGAGACGCTTCATCTCATGTGCTGCAATACACATTATCAGCGTCTTGCCACACCCAACCTCGAAATCACATATACCGCCGCCGTTCTGTTTCAACATCCATATACAGTCCTTCTGACTTTGATAAATCGAGTGGATTCCATACCTGTCACCCAATAATTTCATATTGAGGTCAGGGAATGTCTGATGTGACCCATCATATTGCGGACGGACGAAACAGTTGAACTTGTCGTTGTAGAGGTCAACGAGTTTCTCCTTGAACTCCGGCGACTGGGCTTCGAGCCATTCGCTGAATCCGTTTCGTATCTCGTCAATCTTTGTGTTGGCGAGTTGGATAGCCTCGTTGTCCGGCACCTTGATGTCATGACCATCTTCATCTTTGCCAGCCGACTTTTTGATGTCGGGAACAGTGTTGTGAAGGGCGTGTTTCAGAAGGTTCATACCGTCGTAGGTGCGGTAATATCCTCTGACGCAGAACTCCTCCCAGATGGTCATGTTCTTTCTCGATGCCTCTGCCGAATACTCGTCCATTGAGGAAGAATAGGCAATCTTCACATCGGTGTGGAACAGATACGACATATAAGCGGAGTAGATACCCGTCGGAATCCACCTCTCGCCGAAGTTGAAATCCAGCTCGTCGAACTCGATACGGCGGGGCCGGGCTTCCTCCAACGCTTTGAGGGAGTCTTTCGACAAGGCTATGAACGGTTCAACGCCGTCATATCCGGGGAAACTCTTGATGCGCTCTTCCTCTCGGTCAATCCATGCCCTCACATCATTGGCTTTCGCCACGACATTTCCGGCTATGAAGCGGTCTTTAATCTCGTAGTTTTCGACCAGCGGATTATAGAAAGAATATGTGTCCTTCGAGATTTTGGGTAAGGGTGTCCTCGTCCATATCCACCAGACCTGACATATATTCGAGATTGACCTCGCCGTATTTGTTGAGCGATGCGGATAGAGCCTCCATAGGAGTATCTACCGAAGTAACCTCGTCAATGGCGAATGACACAGGGTGATCGAAAATGTCAGCCTTGACAAACCTGCCGTTTTCGCCACGCTCTAATGCAAGAGCGTCCCTGCCATTGGCATCCATCAATATAAACTTGACATTCTGTTTCTCATTGAGATTGCCGTATTTCTCCACAAACTCGTCATAATATTGATTGAGGTGTTCGCGCAGATGTTCCGACGGCTCATGTGTCTCAGCCTCGTAGTTGTAGAGCTGCTGATATGTCTCCGACAGAGTGACATAGAGCATGGCACGTTTTGCCTGTTCCGGCTTCAATTCCAGAGGGTTGAATGTAGCACCATTCTTTCGGACTTCCGAGAGGAATCCGACCATGCCGTCCTGAACGACCATACTGCCGTTGTGGTGGAAGAACTGAATGTCCTCCGAGAACGGACGGGGCGACATATCGACCTTGACAGGCTCTGCCTTGATAGTAGAGCGTTGGCCGGGAATGAAGTCTCCTTCGGTGCGCTGGATTGTGGTACCACCTTCTTGGATAGTCTCGCCATTGGATGTGGCTTGTTTGGCGGCTTCTTCCGCCTCACGTTCATGACGCATTTCCTCCAACTGACGATGTGCAATTGACATCATAGTCTCGTAAAAACCATTGATGGGCGGATTGTCCTCCCAGTTCAGAGAGCCGTAAAACTCCAGCTCCTTTTCATTGAGCGGACGGAATTTTTTGACAGGAATGTCTTTGACCTCAACACTCGGCTTCGGCTTGGGAGTATCCTCAGCCGGTTTCGGCTGACGGCGGGGCTTACCGATAGGCTCCAATTCTCCAAAAAGATTGTATGCGAACAGTCGAGGGTCTGGATTATCGGTATAATTAGGACTACCATCTGTCTCTATCTCCTTGGCTGGTTCAGCCTTTGGTGACTCTACGGGAGCGGGGGCAGGAGTTGAAGCCGGTTCCGGTTCGGGCTTAGGCTCTGCTTTCGGCGGCTGATTGGGCGTAACCGTCTCAACCACTTTCTGCTTGGTAGTCTTTTTCAACTTGGGGTCTTCAAGTTGCTCACAGATTGCCACTCGTTTACCGGCCCGCACAAGTTTGGGAAGGTAAGTGTCAAGCGCATGATGTGAAAAACCTGCCAATTCTATTCGGCTGTCAATACCAGTCTGGCGACGGGTCAGGGTTATACCTAAAATTTCGGAGGCAACAACTGCATCCTTACCGAAAATCTCATAGAAGTCGCCAACTCTGAAAAGCAACACGGCATCAGGATGTTTCTTTTTCATCTCCTGATACTGCTGCATCAGAGGCGTGTTGGTGAGACTCGACTTCTTTTCTACCTTTGGAGTTTTTTTAGGTTCCGGCTTAATAGGGTCTGGCGTAGGCGGCTTGATACCGTTGGAATTATACAATTCCAGATTCAGACGCAGGTGCAACGACTCGTCGAGTGCCTTGCGCAAGTCTCCGGCAATGCCGTCGATACCTCCGTCATGGTGGTACACGATAGCCGGTTTGCCATACTGGTCAGTGCCAACCTTTGCATCAGTGCAGATTACATTCTGAGGAAAAGCCTGAAAGAACTTGTTGCCCGGCACCTTCGTTCCCCGGTCAACGACCGACTGAATGAAAAATTCTTCATCAGCCGACAACGCTTTCTTTCCGGTATGCTTCTGCAAGATGATAAGGTCTGAGCCTACATCAGTTCCGGCATTGTCGCTGAAAGTGTTGTTTGGAAGTCGCAGTGCAGCTACAAGGTCTGCTTTTTTCACAAGCTCCATTCTTACGAAGGGAGAAGCAGCGTTCATCACGCCCTGCGATGTGATAAAGGCGATAAGACCGCCTTCTCTCACTTGGTCAAGACCTTTGAGAAAGAAGTAATTGTGCAACGACTTGGAAGCCTGACGGTAGCCAATCTCCTTGCTTACTGCATAAGCCGGGTCTGCAACCGCGAAGTCTCCGAAAGGGACATTTGAGGCGGCAACATCAAAGTATCCGTTGAAATCGCTCTCTATCTTCTCAAAACCCTCTATACGGGTAAGGATTGATGGATGCAGGGCTGAGAGAATCTTACCTGTGAGCAAATCCTTTTCGTATGCCAATACCTCGGCACCGGGGTATCTGTCATTGCGTAGGAAAGAGTCAATAAAAGCACCCTGACCGGCAGACGGTTCAAGAAAACTCTTTATCTCTACGCCCTGAAATTTCAGCGCGTCAGAGATTGCATCCACAATCCGGTTGTCGGTATAGAACGCGGTCAGTGTTGACGCTTTAAGCGACTCCATATAACGGTTAAACTCCTTGTCATCACGCGAATAATCGTGAATCAGGCGACGTAGTTCAACCGTCGGCGCGAACAGTTCAATATCTGACTTGCTCCACTTGGCGGCATCCGCTAACTCGTTGGCATCGTTGAGAATACACTTCAACCCGCCGAACCCGGCATATTTGCGCAGCACTGCAATCTCCTCGGCAGTCTGCGCCCCGCGCCCCTTGACACCGAGGCTAAACGCCATCCGTATAGCCTCGATGTTATCGCGCATCGTCTGTAACTTATTGTAGGCCATTGTCGGAAAGATAAATAACGATTCTGCCTACAATCTCGGTTTCCATCAGTTCAAGGTCAAGAGCATCGACACCTATTGCCATGCGGTCAACGCCGTCGAACAAGTCTGGAATATCGGTCATAACCTGATTTGTCCAGTATTCTACGGCAACCTCGCTGTCAAGGTCTATGGTGTCGCCGAAGTTCTCAAGGATAAGTTCCGACACCGTGTTATACTCCGATGATCCGATATTGGAGAAAAGCACGGAGATAGCCTCGGCCTCGGCCATAGGCACATTGGCGCCGTTGCGCCGCGCATTTTCAAAAGCATCAAGTGCGGCAATAGAGTTGGATATAATCTGGGGATGGTCAGGGTCAACCTGATATTTGTTGAGCTGGAGATACTGCAACAAATAGAAATAATAGTAGTTGAAGTCGGTAAGACTTCGGTCAAGTTCTAACATGATTGTGGATATTTAGTGGTTGGTAATTAGTTGGGCTTGAACAGGCGGCTCAGCACGGGGTCTGACATTATGCGCTCCTTCTCGTCGGCGATGATCCGTATCACATCGGCTTTCACCTGCTCGTAGTTGCGCTGTATTACAGCCTTCATGCGGGATTTGTCGGGCGTGTCGTCCTTGAAGTCAGTCAGCACGGGGATAGGCTTGTATCCCGATGTCTCTGCCTTGACCTTGTCGCTGTCGATTACTATCTCGGCATGAAATATCTTCTGGTCTATGCGCTCGTTGATGTTGTCGCAGACCGCGCCGACAAACATTCCCTGTGTCAGAGTGGAAATCTTGCTTGGCGGGATAAGGCTGTCCATCTGCGTGTTGATGGAGTGGCTCACATCCTGTCGGTTGATGGATATTGACTGCCTTTTCTGGAGAACCTTGCCGAATCTCTCCGATAAGGTCTTGGCGGTTTCTCCCACGACCTGCCCGGAGAAGATATTGCCGACGGTGTTCATCACCACTGCCGCCTCCTTGTCGCCGTAGTCACGTTTGAGCTGGGAGAAGTCCTGAAAGCCGAGGCAGACGGCGACACGGTTGCTTCGGGCGGTGGCAATAAGTTGGTCGAGGCCCTTGAAATATATCGTGGGCAATTCATCTATGATAACACCGCTTTTGAGCATCCCTTTCTTGTTTATGATTTTGACGATGCGTGAGTTATACAGTCCGAGTGCCGCGCCGTAGATGTTCTGACGGTCTGGGTTGTTGCCGACGCATAGGATTTTCGGCTCTTTCGGGTTGTTGATGTCGAGCGTGAAATCGTCACCGGTCATTACCCAATAGAGTTGCGGGGAAATCATGCGCGACAGCGGGATTTTCGCCGATGCTATCTGCCCCATGAGCTGCTCCGCAGCGCCTCCCTGCCAAGCGTCCATGAATGGCGACAGGTAATTTTCCAGCTCCGGGTAGCTCGTGAGTATGGGGAACAAATCTTCATAACGGCGGTTGAGCAACTCTATGGCATGGGGAAAGGTGCAGTAGATGCCGTTCTTATACAATTTGAGAAAATAGATAATCGCCGCGAACAGTACAATCGGTGACTCTACAAAGAAGTCACCCTGCTTTTGCACCCAATTTCGGTTCAAATTCATCATTATGGTATAGCTGCTCTCGTATGCGTCGGCAATATCTGTCATGAAGTCCGGGTGTATGGGGTTGCAGCGGTGGCTCCGTTCCGGGTCGTCGAAATTTATCATGTAGAATTTCGGCTTGACCTTGCCGTAGCCGTCCTTGTGTGTCAGCAGATGGTTGTAGGCTATCTCGCTCAGATCCGGGCTTTTGAAGTCATAGATATAGCCGCTGTAACCCTTCTCTATCATCTGTTTGATGAAGGAGTTGATGACGGCGTAGGACTTGCCGGAACCGGGTGTGCCAAGCACTATTGTGGCGCGGAACGGGTTGACGACATTTATCCAGCCCTTGTGCCATTTCTTCTCGAAGTAGAATCTGGTCGGCAGGTTTATGGAATATTCGTTGTCCATCAGCTCCGTTTCCTGCATGAAGCTCTCGTTCTCGTCGTTGAAACGGTCGTCCATCATGTTGTTCTTCAGCATACGCCCGGTCCATATACCGCCCATCATCAGGCAGATGTAGCCCGTAACGGTGGTGATTATATATGCGTGGCGCATACCCATGTCGAGTGTCCACCAGTTCAGCATGAACAGCACGGAACCGACGGCGATTGCCGCCCATATATGCCGCCATGTGATGTTCTCGCTCCTTACGCCTCTTGTGCCGAAGCATGACAGTCCGAGAAGCAGCAGCGCGAAAAGTTTGGCGTTGAAGGTGGTGTTGAAAAGACCGCAGGTGCGGTTGAAGTTGGCGCAGATCTTGTGGACGGTCGAATAGAACCAGCCGCTGTCCACGGTTTCCACGCGGGTGAACCAGTAAAGGTTGGCTACCACCAGCACGATACTGACTGCCCGCAGGAAGTCCATGATCTTCGCCAACGCTCTGAGGTCGTCCTCTTGTTGGCTCATAATAGAATGTGGAATTAAGGATTAAAATTTCGGGCGACGCCCTTTCTTCTTCTTTCGCTGCATACGGCGGCGGAATTCTTCCTCGTCGGGATTGAACGACTGCCCCGGCTGGAACAGGTCAAGACCCGGAAGGATGAAATCGCTGTCGCCGTAATCCGTGGTGGAGTGGGAAGTCGCGGATTGATGTTGGCTGCCTGTGGAGTGCTGCTGCCCATCCGACGGTGTCTGAGTGTCTGCGGTTTGGGATTGAGTATCCGAATGAGTGTTGGCGTTCTGCTCCGGCACAATAACGGGGACGTCGGGAACCGGCACATCGTTTGTCTGCTGCGCCTGTGGATTGTTGAAACGCTCGTTGAGTGCGTTTGCCGAGAACTGCTTGCCGAGTCGGGAACCGTTCAGTACCGTCATGGTGTTGTGGTCGATGAACGTAACGCCGTATATGCGCCCCTCGTCGGTATAACGGAACACAACATCTATACCGCAGTCTTTCAGTTTGGATGTGAAATCCTCCTTATCGGTGGCGCGGGCAAGCACATCTGTAACCCTGTTCCTTGTCGGTGCGACATCAATCTTGTCTTTCGCTTTCTCGAAACGGCTGTCAATCGCTGTGCGGCTTGCGAATTTACCGAGGCGCGAAGCCTTGAACGGATTGGCGATTGTCTTGCCTTCATCGTCTGTGGCGAAATACACCAGACCGTGATACTCGCGCCCGTTCACTCTGCCGTCGGTCTGCTCACACCTTATATTATATAAGGAGAGGACGGCGTTATACTCGCCGAGAGTCTGGAACTTGTATCGCATACCGACCATTTTGACGGTGTTGGCAACCTGACGCTTGATGTCGCCCGAAGGATCAACCTTTTTAATCGGCATATCGGGAGTAATCTTCTCGCGTTCTGCAACTTTAAGCCCATACCTCTGTTCCAGCTCCCTGCATACCTTCCTGTTCTTGTAGAAATTGTTGCGGTCTGAAATACAGCGTCCATCAGTACCGACACGAAGCGCGACTATGTGAACATGGTGCCGGTCAATGTCGGTATGCTTGTAAATCATATAAGGCATTTCGGCAAATCCCATCATCTGCATATAGTCATGTGCCAGACGGGTGAAATCGGTATCGCTAAGCACATCGTCTGGATGAGGATTCAGGGAGATATGCATCATCGGCCTCTCTGTGCGTGATGATGTGGGTATCCAGCGCATGAAATCCTCGTATGCCCTGTGGATATTGACCGTGCCGCTGCCGTCATTGTAGATTTTGTTGGTATCGAGCAACCTTCCATTCTCCTTGTTGATTTTCTCTCCATTATAGGTCAAGGCTCCGTAGAGCGAGTTGCCTATCGAGATTTTAGCGACCATTCATCATCGAATTTCTTAGCGAGAGCGACAATCTCGCTGTTTACCTTTACCAGCTCTATGGTCAGTTTCTCCAGCTTATAGAGAGCCGACATCGCTTTTTTCTCGGTGAAGTTTTCGCGCAGTGTCTTTACCACGTTGTCGTATGAAACGCCGAGTGTACGGAAAAGCGAGTTGAACGATGACAGTTTGTCGATGAACACACGGGTGTTTTCGTCGATGGTATAGACCTTAAAAGGCTTCTGAAATATGAAATTCTTGATGAACGCGCCCTTGCTTTCCAGACCGGAACGGTCGAACATGGCGAGGAAGCGGGCGTTTTCCTCCGCATTGAACCGCACTACATAGCGGTTTACAGACGGGTCTGTCTTGGGGCGACGGCCCCCTTTGCCTGAAATCTGTGTCATAATTATGTGGATTAAGTGGTGGTTTCGCATAGCGACATCACAGGCCAACGCTGTTTCATCGTATGGATTTACGACTTCGGAGTAAATCTTCTCCATGTTTACATGGCAAGTGTTTCGTGGCACAATCTTCGATTCGTGTGCCGGGAAACATAACTTATTTTGTGTCAATAGTCTTAACTATACTGAATAACAGAGTTTTATAAAGTTGATGGTGTACTGATGGTGTACTAATTAGTTGGAGAAATCGAAAATGGGAAGCTCGATTTTGAGATTTTTAAGGGTTGTTAGTTATATTTAATGCGATTCTTTTTCGGCGAGTTTCTAAAGATTTGAGGGGCTGTATAGCAGGACAATGAAAAAAAATGTTAATTTTGCAGTCGAATTGACCCCGGTCGGTTCACGACATATTGGAAAAATAAGAAGCGTTATGCTTATCTTGAACTTGAAAACGTAGGAAATTTTCAACAGTACTCAAAGATGGCATGATGGTTCCCTCGCATAGCGTGGGCTGCTGTCAACCACATCTGAGTACAAATGGTTTCCTACGACCTTCAAGTTAAGACGTGGCATAGTTGGCTCACGTTTTCTTTTCGGAATAATCGCCGAGAGCCACGACGATATAACCCTAATATCAACATTTGTTGAGCATAGTCTTGTAACAAACAGCTATCTTTGGCATCATATAATAAACAGCTTTATGAATCACAGAATCTCCATATCTATTTTTTGCGCCATTTTCGCTATAACGGCTATGGCGCAGACTGAAACCCCCGACTCAATCAAGACTCAGGAACTTGATGAGATTGTGGTCGAAGCATCCAATCAACGTCTCAATGCCGAAGTATCGACGTACATTCCTATGGCTCGCCAAAAGAACGCAGCCCAAAACGCCGTATCGCTTCTTTCCATGATGTCAATTCCCCAGATTAGCGTTGACCCGGTCAGTCAGGCGGTGCAGACTGCTCATGGACAGAATGTGTCAATCTTTATCGACTATCTTCCCGCTACTGCCGAAGATTTGTCTGGAATGAAGACTCAGGACGTAAAAAAAGTAGAGTATTTTATCCACCCCTCCGATGCCCGCTTTCAAGGTGCAAAATACGTCATCAACTTTGTGATGCAGAAATATGAATGGGGCGGATATACTAAAATCACAGCCAATAAGTCATTTGGTGTCAACAGCACGGAGGCATCGGTCTATTCCAAAATGAAATATAAACGAATGACTTTTGATGTCTTTGCTGATGAAAACTACCTTACCAATCGCCATATCGGACAGAACTCCGTGGAACATTTTAAATTCACTGATTTATACGGTAAAGGTCCACAGGATATAATTCGAACCTCTGAAACGAAGTCGAGCCTTTATCGCAACAACAGCAACGATATAAGTTTACGCGCATACTATATCTCTGATAATTTCCAGTTTTCAAATCGTTTGGCTTATAGCCTTGCAAATACGCCGCACAACGACTTGCAAAACATCTTATCATATTCATCAGACCTATTGCCAATGTCAGAATCCTTCACTGACGCATCTTCAAGGGATTGGGCTTTGACTTATAACGGAAGCTATTTCTTTATGCTTTCAAAATTGGCGGCTCTCAATCTGGACGCCAATTATACATACGGAAACAACAAATCAAACTCACATTATTACGTTCCCGACGATTTATCAATTATCAACAATGCACACGAAGATGTCCATAAATTCAATGTTTATCTGCACTTCAATTGGAATCCGGACAAGGCAAATCAATTCTCAACCCACTTTGGTGTCGAACACAGTTGGAATATCATTAATTACCTCGGCAGTTCCCCGTCAAAACAGAATTATAATGTCGGAGTATATTTCCTTAGTCAAAATTACCAGCATATTTTCAATGAGCACTGGAATGTAGGCGGAAGCCTTGGCTGGATCTGGGAAACCAACAGAATATCAGGCGTAAAGGCTGACAATAATTACCCTCAGACCAATATCAACGCCACATGGTCACCGAACGACAAGAATCAGCTTTATCTTACAGCAAACTACGGCTCTATGTTTCCCGAAGCATCGCAGAAAAGTCCGAATATGCTGCAACAGGACGAACTTATGTGGTATAGAGGAACGCCTGAACTTAAAGATTATAAGTACTCCAATGCGTTACTTTCATATACATGGCTACCAAACAATAAATGGCAGCTGTCGGCCGATGGATATTTTGGTCTTATCAAGAACAGATGCGTTACCCTATATGCCCCTACCGGTCCCGACGGAACAATGTTGCGTCAGTATTTCAATGGTGGAAATTATTTCAGCAATTACATCGGAATAAGTGCTACCGGCAAATTCTTCGGAGGAAAACTGATTGCCAAACTACGTCCCCAGTTCTGGATTCGCAAGACCACCGGCGACTACGCATGGAACAGCAATCAGTTAACCTGTACCGCTCAATTGACTTATTACTTGGGTAACTTCTACATCTTCGGATGGTATATGACTCCGAGCAAATATCAGCAGACTCACAGCGGAATAATCAGCCGTACTCCGGCAAAATATCAGCTTGCAGTTGGCTGGGGCAAAGGCGCATGGAATATAAAAGCGTCGGCATTTAATTTTGCAACTACATCATGGAAAAACTATGAAGAAACCCTTTCGAGTGAATATTATAGCTTCGACCGCACATCATTCGGCACACAACATCATGCCAAATACTATATTTCTGTAACATATACAGTAGGATATGGTAAAAAGGTACAACGCAACGACGAGACTTCAGGAGCCGGAACCGCAGGGTCAGCTATTTTGAAATAAGGGTCTAATAAACAGATTAAAGGGAGCCACAAGTGATTAGCCTGTGGCTCCCTTTGCGTTATCTGATTCCGAAGCCTCTCCTGACTGTCTGTTTCAGCGATTGCCACTTTTCCTTGAACCATTGGAACACTCTCTTTCCTCCGAGATGAAGACGGTAGTTGTTGTCATCGGTCAGGTCTCGCTTGATTTGCACCTCGACATTTCCGACATCAACATCTTTCTCCTCGTTGGGGTCATAGAGCGTAGAGCCTGTTTTTAACGACCTCGGCTTTCCGTCAAGCAAAGCCGTGATGAGCGAGTCTGACATCCTTACCTGTATGCAGTCTCTAATGGCGGGGAGAGCAGAAATGACACCGGGAAAGAACCGTCGGATAAGGGCTTCGGTTTCCTTATGTCCTCTGACTATGCTGTTATGCTGCTCTTTCTGCCTGTCGAGCTGCTGTTGCAAATCCCATACACGGCTGCGGTGGGTCTTGGCGGTTTCATCGGCTCGCTCCTTGAGCGTCCTGATTTCCTCGCGGCTTTCGGCGAGTTCGGATTCAAGTCTCTTGGTCTTGCTCCCTGTGAACCGGTTGGCGAGATTGCTTAGGGCATCCTTGCGGTTGGAATCGCGCTGCGCTTTCGCTTCCGCCGCTTCCTGCAAGGCTGTCTCTTTCTCTTTTCTCGCCGCCTCCGTCTCCTTGGCACAGGCAGAACGTTCTTCAATAAGCTTTGACTTGTCAGCCTTGATGTCGGCAATCTCGTCAGCGACTTTCTTCCTGTCGGCATCCAACCGCTTTTTCTCATCTGATAAAGCCGTATTGGTGGCGGCGAGAGAAGAATTTTCTTTAACAAGTTCCGTCTTGCGCTTTTCAAGCTCGCTGTTCTGCCGGGTCATCTCCGCATTGGCGGCTTTAGTTTCGGCAAAAGTCTTGTCCATCCAGCGGTTGCCGCGTTCAAGTTCCGCCTTGCGTTTCTCCAAAGATTGGGTTTCGGTACCGAGCTGCTCTTTCTCGGTGGCAAGGGTCGCCACGTCCTGCTCCAGATCCTTTTTCTTTATTTGGCATTGGCGATAGTATTCGTGCTGGTCAACATGGCGGGCTTCGGAGCCACGGATGCCGCGCTCCAGACCGAAGCGTTCCATCGCCTCGGCGTATGTGTCCTGAAACCGGGTGAGGTTCTCGCGGGTCATGATGTCGTTTGCGCTCAACCGTGGCCCGTCTTTGGACTTGGTGCGGTAACGCTTCCTGACATTGGACTCGCTTGCCTTCTTCTTTCTCTCGGTGGTGACTATCGGCACAACCGTTACATGAAGGTGCGGTGTCTGCTCGTCCATGTGGAGGTGTGCGCCGACAACATTCTGCTCTCCGAATGTTTCCTTTGCCCAACGTACACTTGACTCCGCCCAGTCGTCGAGCCGTCCTTCATCGGCAAGCCTACGCAAGGCGTCGCCGTCGGACGACAGCAGGACGTTGAGGGCGAGCACCTGGTTCTTGCCAATCTTCCGTGTCAGTCCGGCATGGTCAAGGCGATGCTGGATTGCCTCGCCCAGACCGTCAACTCCATCGGGATATTTGATGAAATCATCACGGTTGAGATAACGCAGTTCGACATGGGCATTGTCGGGCTGTGTGCTACGCTCGATGTGTCGGGCGATGGCGGTGCATGAACCGCTTGCCTTCATGATGTGGAGTACGGCGTAACTCATAGGCAAGCGTGTTTGTGGTGTGGAACAATCGGAGTGTACGGCTTCTCCTTAAGCCGTATCGGGGTTTTCAAAGGGGATGTCCCCTTTGGCTCAGTAGGGATATTTTCAGCGTATCGGAACGATATGCGGCTCGGAAAATTCCCTAATGAGCTAAGGAATTTCCGGATGGCGTAATTTCCGTGCCGCCACTGCACGGATGGTACTGCACTGCCGTAGCAGTGGTACACCGGTATAACCATTGCAGCGGGAGCAATGGAATTTGCGATGAAAAAAGGATGTTTCACGGGATTTCAGTTTTGGAGTTTACCCTTGGCATTTTCGGCATTTTGGCACAAACGTGGGCTTCGGCATCTCCGTAGGAAATGCCAAAATGTCAATAATGCCAAGGGGTGAATGTTTATAATTTGGTGTACTTTCCGTGGGAGTCATGAGCGAAAACAACGCCCTTCCTGTCCTTGACGAACCGCTTGAAGCTGCGCTCCGGCATACCGCATTTCCCGGCTATCGCCACGCCTTCGGCGGTGGTGAAATTGTCGGGCAACTCCGAGAGAACGGCGAGCTGCAACTCGGTCAATGCGTCCTCGCTGATGATGCCCTGCACCTTCGATGCGGTAGAGCGGAAATACTCGGCAAGTCTTATCGACCTCTCCACCGTGTCCACATCAATCAGTTTCTTCTCACCGCCACACGCCCAGTCGGCGAGAGCGAGCAAAAGAGAAAATCTGATAGCGTAGATTTCGAGTTTGCTTGCGATGGAGGTCAGGGTGTCGCTCCCGTCGGCGTTGCAACGGTCGGTCTGCTCGTTCTGCCACTGATAGAGGCGGTCGAGCGCGTCCGGCGAGAAAGGAACATCCTCGGGGATAATCTCACCGTTGCCGTCAGCCTTCGGAACTATCCCGATAAGCCTTGACAGGATTTCACGCCACGCGGCTGCGATGTCGAATGACGGCAGTCGGCGGGTGCGGTCCCATTTCGGTTTGCTCTGGTCGGCCGGGAACACATAGAGTATGCGCTCCATAAAACCGTTGGCGTTGCGGTTGTTCGCGGCGAGGTCGATAAGCACCTTCGGCTGTATCGTGCCGATGACGCAAAGGAACGGATTGCGGATGAACACACCGCTCTGACTGCTCTTGCGGTCTGACATTGCAACCTTGTGGTTGAACACCGACATCCAGAACTCCGATTCCGAACCGCTGTTGTAGCGGTTGAAATTCTTTACCCAACCCGCAAGTTCATCGTACATCAGTATCAGTCCTCGGGGATTCTCCGAGAGAATACGGTGTACCGCCTCGTTGGTCACGTCCTGCATCATGAACCTGACGCGCCGTGGCTCGGCAGGGTTGAGTTCGTAACCGTTGGCTACCCTTTCTTTCGGTGTCAGCTCCATCGCAGCATTATAGCGTTTCAATGCTTCGGCAAACTGAGCCGCTTTCCCGGCATCGTGGTCGATGAGCGGCTGCATGAGGTAACTGAGCGGGTGGCTCTTGCAGACACCGGGGCATCCGACAAGGGCAACGAAAAGAATGGCGTATTCCTTCCACCCTGCCATAGCCTCCGCCGAATGGGTGTTGCCGATAACAGCGGCCATCGCCGTCAGCATCGAACCTGCGATGTAGTCTTTCGGAAAACCGAGAGTGGCGTTTGCCTCGTTTACAATCTCCTGCAACTTTGCAGGCAGGACGTCAACGGGGAAACCGCTGATAATCTGCGCAGTCGGTTTTGTTGCAATCAGGCAGTCAGATGTTGCTGACTGATTGGTCACCATGTCATCCGCATGACAAGGCGGCAACTCATTCTGCTGATTTGTCACTTCTGTCGGAGTGTCTGCGCACACATCGTCAGCTTTTGCAGCTTTCTTTGCGCTCGCTTTTTTCTCGCTGACCTTAGGCTTGGACAAGGTAGCCTTTACTGAGATTGTCGTTTCCTTTTTCATCGGCTGCCCCCTTTCTTCTTGGGCTTGTCATTGGGAACGAGCACACCCACGGCATTGCTGTCCTTGAGTCTGCTTTCAGCCCATGCCAGAAGTTCGTGGGCCTTGAAATGGAGCTTGTTGCCGAACTTCTTGTGTGGGATGGTCTTTTCGCTCGTCTCCTTGTAGAGCTGTCCTTTCTTGATGGGATAGCCGTTGGCGTTGAGAAACTCAAGGGCTTCTTCGGCGTTAAGGCCTTCATTGTCTTTTTTCGTCGCTTTTGCGGGAATGGCGGCAATAGCTGCCAGCACTCCCGATTCAGTGAGGTAATCCTCTACCGCGCCTTTCATGAGGAGCTTCAGAACCTCGATGAAAGGAAGATTCAGGAATTCAGAAATGTTTTGCATTTTTGGGAAAAGTGGATTAGTGGGTTGTGGATTGTTTTGAATACTCTCACGCATCAGTTTTCAGATGATAAGTGATATGCTGTATGCTCAACATACGGGTAGGCGGGTGTCGTCAGGTCATAGTTATTGCGTCACACCGGCCCGATGACTACACCCGGAGGATTAAAAGGCCGGCAGACACTGCAAAATAATATCGGACTTGCGTCCATGCGATATGCTTCAGGGTGAACGTAGATGGATTGATTACCTTACTGCCCTTCCGGACGGGCAATAAAAAAGCGGGGCCTTGCCGATACGTCTGTCCAGACGTGCCTTTGGCGAGGTCTCGTAATAAGTCTTAATCCATCAATGTCACCCTTTCGCAAGGGGTGTGGCAGGGGTGCGACAATCGTCACCACCCCTTTGGGGTCGGTGCTTCGCAATGTCGCGAGGGGGTTAGGGCTACTGCCACCTAACCTTAGATAACTTCCTAACAAAAGAAAAAATGAAATTGTTCAGCCATGCCCGACATTAGTCTGACATTGGCCGATGAGTGTCTTTCATAATTTCTGTTTGATTCTTATTTCGGCGGCTAAGTTACAAAACAGTTACGAAATATCCAAATTTTTGAAGCCTCTGAGGGCGAATCTGCGTTATGGAACTGATTTTGACAGGTCAAATTCCTGCTTTTAACTGATTGATTTGAGCACAGACACGGTTTATATGATCTAACCCATATAAGAGCGAATTGCTGTCAATATCCATCCACGAAAACAATGTCTTTATCTTGGAGTATATGTTTATCACATAGGAGGTATCTATTATTGACGTGTTTGTGGCAAAGCATATAGTTTCGTGGTGGGCAATACGGTTTCGCAAGGAGTTGACCTTATCAAGCTCATTGAAAATGTAAGTCTGATTATATTGCATCTCCCTTGATGACCGGGGCTTATTGGGAAATATAGTGAGAAGATTACGCCCGGTCACTCTATACTGTATCGGCGAGAACATATACTTCCAGATGCCAAATTCCATTTCAGCCAATAGTTTGGGATGGCTATATGAATGGGATTGTATCAGTTTACGATGGGCAAAGGCGATAATATCTCGAGTTTTCCTCAAAATCGGTTCAGTGAATACTCCGTCTGGCAGAATTGAATCCCTGAGCCAATTCTCCCCAAGATTATCAGTAAGTTTACGGTCAATCGCATTACGCAGCGCAACCTCGAAACAACTCACAATGGTAAACATTTCCTGTGAAATCTGTAGATTGTAGCGATAGAGCGTCATAGCCTTACGGGTGTCACCACCGCAGGCTGTCAGATACCGCTCCATCCTTTTGGATGACATTATTTTCTCAAAATCTGCGTATTTCATCAGGAAATCTTAATCTTTTTGGAGTAATGTTTTGTTTTTAAGATAAAAAGCACTACCTTTGCAGTGTTGAATCCCGGTAGCCCCTGTATATCAAGCTATCGGGTTTTGTTTTTATAAGTGCAAAGATAATAAATTCCATTATGTTTGTCAATCTGTATTAAAGAGAATCTGAGATTTTCCCAATGCTTAATCTCTAATTCGGATGAGAATAAAATAATATCTGAACGATTTTATGCTATATAAAATGAATTCATCAAAAATATGCAAGACTGAAACCTCTCTCTTTAGATCACGTTTTAGCGTGATGTTTGCTACTACATTTGCAAGTATGATATGGTTTGTGGTAGATTGGTGTCTCGGCACTACATTCCGATCTATGAGTATGTGGGAACTGTGGGTCAATAATCTTCTTGTTGCGTCAGTGTTGATGCTTCCATTCGTTATGTCACGACGGGTATGGCTACAAATTTTTTTG
>CAJJOX010000002.1 GCA_905193485.1 uncultured Porphyromonadaceae bacterium
GGCACACAGATCTGTGTTCCCTTCGTGGGGGGGGCAACCCAGCCGTATCATCCGTTCGGCTGTCGTTTTCTCTTCCGCTATGCTCATTGTTCCTTCGAGTGTTGCAGCAGCTGATGGTATAGCGTCATTATCTGGCGTCCGTAGTTGGGATTCATGGCCCAGCGGTTGCTCAGTTCGTGCCACGTCGACGCGATGCCTCGTCTGACATATGTGAAGCGCGGATCCATGAGCGGTTCGCCGGCCGGAAGCGGCTCCGTGGTCGCATAGGCATATAAGTGTTGCATCTGGGCACGCACCCCGTCTTCGACCGTGGCAAACGCATGACCTTTCTTGCCGCGGCCCGTGACGCCGAGCCCGCAATAGTTGTGCTGGCTTGCCGTGACCGAAGTGCCGTCGGAAAACCTGAACCACCCTGTTTCGACAATCGCCTGGCATAATGCCACGTCGCCACGGATGCCGTATCGTTCGCCAATCGTCACAAACGCTTCGGCAATCTCGTGTGGAAAGTCGGGATTGTGGCGGCACACAAAACGCCATAAAGCGTCGGCGTCTACTGCCGAGCGCCCCATTATGGCATAATCCGGCTCTTCCGCCGCAGCCGATGCGGTTGCGTTATGCGGCGTGTGCTCCGTGCCTGTGGTTTCTTCAGGCTCCCACACTTCATATTCGTCATGATCTTTCGGAGTTGACGCAAGTGCGCCGCATCCGCAGAGAAACGCCGCCATAATCGGAATGATATAGATATATGGTTGATGTCGTTGCATGGCTCCGTGCGTGTCTGCGAATGTCACTCTTCGTTGCTGAACATCGGATCCCATGCCGGCAGCAGTTCTGGCTTCTGGTGCATGAGATCAAGGATCTCGGCCGGCAGATATTTCTTGTTGACCACCAGACGGAACATATACTCGTCAAACCAGCGGTCGGTCATTACGAGATGTCCGTCGTTGGCGCCCGGCCCCCAGCTGTTCCCGACCATCCACCGCATTGGCTTGCCATCGGCATCGAGATCCACGGCCATAAGCGTCATGGCATGTGATGAGGCGCTTGCAAACGTCCTGATGCGGTCGGCCTTGTCCATCCCGAATGTCGTGCCGAGAAGGTCGCCGTAGCTGAAATTGTCCGGATCAAGAAGTCCGCGGTCGCGGTCGAAGCACTGTCCTACGTCGCACGAAAAATACATCATCGTCGAGTCCTTGATCGAACGTATGGCCGCCTTTTTGATCTCATCCACAGGCAGATTGATATAGGTCCAGTTGTCCCCGTCGTAGGTGTGACGGTCAAGATCTATCTCGTATAATTTATAATACGGACGTGTCGGATCGTTCATCAGCATGACGTAGTCGCCGCGGAGATCGTTGCCGCAATACTCATTATAGAATTCCTGCGGGGTATATCGCCGGCGATCGATTGTGCGTCCCCGTAGATCCTTACGCGTCCATTCAAATTCCGTCGGCGGCTCGCCAAGCACCAGCGAAAGCATTCTATAGATCTCGCTGAGCATCGCGAGCTTGCGTTTCTCCAGCGCTTTTTCGTTTTTGCCTTCGCTTTCCATGCGGCGCAGTTCCAGGCCGTCCTCGCGGAGCTTGAGCGATATCAGCCGGCGCATCTGCGACGTGTTGTTGCTGCTGTAGGTTTCCGGCCAGACTTCGGCCGGAACGACACCGTATTTCATCACATTCTCCGAAAATCCGGTATACTGGCCGCCGTCGCTCAGCGGATTCTTAAACAGCCATTCCACCTTCTTGTCGTCCATCGGCAGCTGACGCGTGTCAATGATGCTCTGTAGAAAAAGGTTGGCTTTTTCGAGTTGGTCGTAAAAAAAATTGTAGTTCTGCGACAGCTCGAGCTTGGGCAGTGAATTGCGGGCCATCATCCGGGCTCTCACCACGTTTAGTCCGGTGAACAGCCAGCATCGTCCCGACGAACGCTGATTGGTGATTCCCTTGCTCTCTACGCGGTCGCTCATCGTTGCGTCGACCGCTCCGTCGTTCTGTGCGTTGTGTGCGAGCGTGTTTATGTCCGTGCGGCTCAATGCGTTGCGCAGCGCGCGCTCCGAGGGGGTATCGGGCTGCGAGGCACGCATAGTGGCGAGCATCTCGGCTGTCAAGCCTCCATTGTTGCCGCAAATCGCACTTTGCGATGTCAACAGAACAGCGGCAATCGCTAACAAAATCTTCATTTTTTCAGTCTGTGTTTTTTCGGCCGCCGGACGGGTCCGGCCACCGCTGCCGATGAATAATATCTGCAAATTTACAAAAATATGCTCGCCTGACTTCAATTGTGTTAAAGAATTTTTTCCATAATTGTTGGTCGTACGGTTGATTTCCTTTAATTTTGCAATGTGCTAAGTGCGTCTTTCGTGCGCCTTTATGTTTTTCCGTAATTCATAATAATTATTTCATATTTCTTAAATCCCTATCATCTATGTGGTTAACCAATTCGTCCATAGGTCGTAAGCTCGTGATGTCAATCACCGGAGCATGCTTGATCCTATTCATTACTTTCCATGTGTTGATGAATGCCGTGGCCATCTTCTGGCCCGCCGCCTACAATGAAATCTGCAATTTCTTAGGCGCCAATTGGTATGCCCTGATCGCTTCCGCCGGTCTGGCTGCCCTCTTCATCATCCACATCATCTATGCCCTCTGGCTTACTGTCCAGAACCGGCGCGCACGCGGCAACGACCGCTACAATGTCGTGTCTAAGCCCCCGCAGGTCGAATGGGCTTCGCAGAACATGCTTGTTCTCGGCATCGTCATCCTTGCTTTCCTCATCGTTCACCTGATTCAGTTCTGGGCCAAGATGCAGCTCGCTGAAATCATGGGATGCCACGGCGAAATTCCCCCGCAGGCCGGTACGATGTTCATTCAGGTGGCATTCCAGGAGTGGTACACCCCCGTCATCTACATCATCGGTTTCGTTGCTCTCTGGTTCCACATGACCCACGGTTTCTGGTCGATGTTCCAGACTGCCGGATGGAACAACGACACCTGGCTGCCGCGCCTCAAGACAATCGGCAACTGGTGGGCGACGATCGTAGTCGCACTTTTCATCGTTCAGGCCGTTGTCTTCACCGTCAACGCACACGCCGACGTCAACTATGCCAACTGCCCCGCTCTCGTCGAGCAATATGAGCAGTTTGCTGCCGAAGGAAAAAATCAGCTCGTGGTCCCCGGCGAGTGCCTCCAGAATCCCTGCGGCGGCTGCCCGGAATCTCAGCCCGCTTGCTGCAATTAATTAATTTGTCAAACCACGAAACTATCGCTTAACAATATGGCAGACATCAAAAATCTGGAGGGTATGATCGACTCTACCCCCATTATGAAGGACTACGCCGACATCACTTCGGCCGCGCTTCCTGAATATCAGATCGACTCCAAGATACCCGAAGGCCCCCTTGCTGAGAAATGGACCAACTATAAAGCCCATCAGAAACTCGTCAACCCCGCCAACAAACGTCATCTCGACATCATCGTGGTCGGAACCGGCCTCGCTGGCGCATCCGCAGCATCTACCCTTGCCGAGCTCGGATTCAAAGTCTACAACTTCTGCATCCAGGATTCCCCCCGTCGCGCCCACTCAATTGCCGCACAGGGTGGTATCAACGCTGCAAAGGACTATCAGAACGACGGCGATTCCGTTTATCGTCTTTTCTACGACACCGTAAAAGGCGGCGACTTCCGCTCACGCGAAGCCAACGTCTATCGCCTCGCCGAAGTGTCAAACAATATTATCGACCAGTGCGTGCAGCAAGGTGTTCCTTTTGCGCGTGAATACGGCGGCCTCCTCGCCAACCGCTCTTTCGGCGGCGCTCAGGTGTCCCGTACATTCTACGCTAAGGGTCAGACCGGACAGCAGCTCCTCCTCGGCGCATACGCTTCTCTCAACCGTCAGATCGAAAAAGGCCAGGTCATCTCTTTCAATCGCCGTGAGATGCTCGACATCGTCATCATCGACGGACGCGCAAGAGGCATCATCGTACGCAATCTCGTCACCGGCGAACTCGAACGCTATGCCGCTCACGCCGTCGTGCTTGCCACCGGCGGTTATGGCCGCACCTTCTTCCTTTCGACAAACGCTATGGGTTGCAACGGCTCCGCAGCCATCCAGGCTTTCAAGAAGGGCGCATATCTCTCAAATCTCGCTTTCACACAGATTCACCCGACATGTATTCCCGTTCACGGCGAAGACCAGTCGAAACTCACGCTGATGAGCGAGTCGCTGCGTAACGACGGCCGCATCTGGGTTCCCAAAAAGAAAGAAGACGCCGAAGCCATTCGTGCCGGCAAAAAGAAACCGACCGACATCCCCGACGAAGACCGCGACTTCTATCTCGAACGCCGTTATCCCGCATTCGGCAACCTCTGCCCCCGCGACATCGCTTCGCGTGCCGCCAAGGAACGCTGCGACGCCGGTTTCGGTGTCGGCACAGGAAACGCCGTCTATCTTGATTTCAAATATGCTATCGATCGCCTCGGCGCCGACGTTGTCCGCGACCGTTACGGCAACCTCTTCGATATGTATCAGATGATCTCTGACGACAACCCCTACGAAACGCCTATGATGATTTTCCCCGCCTCTCACTATACAATGGGCGGCATCTGGGTCGACTACGAACTCCAGACTTCAATCAAAGGCCTCTTCGCTATCGGCGAATGCAACTTCTCCGACCACGGTGCCAACCGCCTCGGCGCTTCCGCACTCATGCAGGGTCTTGCCGACGGATATTTCGTTCTTCCCTATACGATGCAAAACTATCTCAGCGACCAGATCAAGGTGCCCCACTTCTCTACTTCCGCACCCGAATTCGACGCCGCAGAGAAGGCAGTGCGCCAACGCATCGAAAAGCTCATGAGCATCAAGGGCACCAAGAGCCCCGACCAGATCCACAAGCGCCTCGGCCATGTCATGTGGAATCTCGTAGGCATGGGCCGCACACTCCAGAGCCTCGTCAAGGCAATCGACGAGATCGAAGAAGTCAAGAAAGAATTCTATACCGATCTCCGCATCGTCGGCGACGCCAACGACCTCAACACGGAACTTGAAAAAGCCCTCCGCCTCGAAGACTTCCTCGTGATGGCCAAAATGATGGCTATCGACGCTCTCCACCGCAACGAATCGTGCGGCGCCCACTTCCGTGAAGAGTATCAGACTCCCGACGGCGAAGCCAAACGCGACGACGAACACTACATGTACGTCAGCTGCTGGAAATACACCGGCGACAACGAAAAGCCCGTACTCCTCAAGGAGCCGCTCAAATATGAGGCTATCAAGGTTCAGACCCGCAACTACAAGTCGTAATTCTTCCGCGTCAACAACTCTTTTAACAAGAAATTTCAATGGAAACAACAATAAGCGTAAACCTGAAAATTTGGCGTCAGCGTGGTCCCAAAGAAAAAGGCCAGTTCGTCAACTACCACCTCGACAACGTGTCGACCGGAAGTTCATTCCTCGAAATGCTCGACATGCTCAACCAGCAGCTCGTTGAAAAAGGCGAGGAACCCGTTGTGTTCGACAACGACTGCCGCGAAGGCATCTGCGGCATGTGCTCCCTCTACATCAACGGGCATCCCCACGGTCCCGTCCAGGGCATCACTACATGTCAGCTCCACATGCGCAAGTTCAACGACGGTGACACTATCACCATCGAACCCTGGCGCTCGGCTGCCTTCCCCGTTATCCGCGACCTTATGGTCGACCGCAACGCCTTCGACAAAATCCAGCAGGCCGGCGGCTACGTGTCGTTCAACTGCGGCGGCGCTCCCGACGCTAACGCGACTCCCATCTCCAAGAAAGTGGCCGACATCGCCATGGATTCCGCAACCTGCATCGGCTGTGGCGCCTGCGTCGCTGCATGCAAGAACGGTTCCGCCATGCTCTTCGTTTCGGCTAAGGTAAGCCAGTTCGCTCTCCTTCCGCAGGGTCAGGTAGAGCGTGCCCGCCGTGCCCGCGCCATGGTGCGCCGCATGGACGAACTTGGTTTCGGCAACTGCACCAACACCGGTGCTTGCGCCGCCGAATGCCCCAAGAATGTTCCTCTGAGCAACATCGCACGTCTCAACCGCGAATTTGAAAAAGCCAAATTCGCCGATTGATCGCCATCTCATCGGCATTTCATACCGCGGGCCGGGGGTATCACCCCGGCCCGCGTTTTTTTACCTATACCGTCGTCTGTCACCGTTCCTTATCCGCCGGGCTATTCAGCCTCTGCAACAGCTATGCCTAAGCACAGTCGTTTTGACGCCTATGCCCCGTTTTTTTGACTATGCGCCACGCTTCCGGAAAATAATGTCCGACCCGCCACAAAAAACAAAAGGAAAGTCTCACGACTTCCCTTAAGCTTCAAATACACAATTATCTATAAAACAACTATTGTCTTGTTTAGATTCGGCTTTCCGCGTTTTGCCCATACATGAAAAAATCATGCACGAAGCACGAAACTCCGGCATTGACAGCTTTATGCATCAATGTGCCTTTTCTTATGGCTCGGTTTTCTTTTATCCGGCTTCTGATGCCGGTTGCGGGTTGAAAACCGTAAAACGCATAACCTATCAATTGCTTGACAAAATTATAAACTACAATATAATCAGCCAAATTTTTATACAAAAATTAACATAAAATCAGTCGACAATTGTGTCTACTCATCTGTTCGCCTGTCTGCTTTTGTCGCACCCGGCGGCTTTTTCACGACCGTTGAAATTTTGTGGGCGACATTCCCGTCAGATGCTTGAAATATTTCCCAAACGACGACTGATTGGAGAAATTCAGCTCATACGCAACCTGTTGAACATTCTTCCCTGAAAAACGCAGCAGATTTTTTGCCTCGAGGATCACATAATCGTCAATCCACTCCGCCGCCGATCGGCCGGTGCTCTCTTTAATGATAAGCGAAAGATATTTAGGCGAGATGAACAGTTTCGACGCATAAAATGCCACTCCGCGCTCGCTTCTGTGGTACTGTGCCACCAGATGCATGAATTCTTTCAGATAGTTGGCACGGCGCGACAGAGCCGGAGTCCGCGATCCGGACTCCGTGTGGTTGCTCACAAACTGCATCAGCTGGTATACCGCCGCGGCGATCAGCGAACGCGAGATCGATCTCACGTAGCGGGCATCCGTATTGTCGACCGTATTGTAGTGGATAAGTTCGAAATAGCGGATCATCAGCCGCACCTCTTCGTCTGACAGATTAAGAAGCGGTGGACGGTTTGGTGTAATGCTCATCGTGGTCATGATGTTGATCTCGAAATTGATGTCACGGATAAATTCCGGTGAAATCACAAACACATAGGCGTCAAGATTGTCCCAGTCAACCTGAGGAACGCTGAGCACCGATTCCGTGCCGATCACTATCAGTGTGTTGGGCGTCAGGCGATACGATGAGAGATTGACATTGATGTCGATGGTTCCGCTTAAGCACAGCACCATAGTTACTCCGCCAAGACGCATGGTGTTGGAGGTAAACTCTGCAAACTGATCCGTCTTCGTTACGCGCGAAAACACATAGTCCGAACCGAAGCTGCTGAATTGCGCCGAATATTTGTTTAGATTTTCTGGATGAACCGGCTGTATATGCTGCATGATCTGATCGATGATTGGTCATTGTTATATCCGGTCAAAAATAGTCATTAATCTCCAATATTTATCTACCGTATGTCAGGATATCCGACTTTTTAACTAAATTTCGCTCCAAATGTTACATTCTCTTTCCGTTCCGCAGTGCTTTTGGAGGGAGATTGTCTGATTTAACATTTTGTAATAAGCATGTTTCACCGCATTACCGCGTCAATTTATTATCTTTGCCGCTGAAGTGACCATCAACGTTTCACGATAACGAAAATGCCTGACAAATCCACCGCAAAATCAAACGGCAACGACGATCTGAAATCTGCAGGACAACCGTCGGCGCGCCGGCGTGTATGGTCGATGATATTCAGGATCCTCCTGCCTCTCGTCATCACAGTCGGGCTTTGCTACAAGCTCTTTTCTGATGTCGACTATCACGAGATGCTTGACATCATTGAGCGCGACTGCAACTACTGGTGGATTGTGCTCGCCCTCGTCATAAGCATATTCTCTCACATTTTCCGAGCTATGCGGTGGCGCATTCAGTTGCGTGCCATTGATGTCAGGCCGCCGCTGTTCTATGTGGTGCTTAGCATTTTCGGCACGTATGCCGTTAATCTTGTTTTTCCGCGTCTTGGCGAGCTGTGGCGCACGGGTTATATATCCCAGCGGCAGCGCGCGCCTTTCGACGCCGTTTTCGGCTCGATGGTGGCCGACAGGCTCGCCGACACAGTCACCGTAGCCCTCATCACTCTCCTGACGTTCATTTTTGCCGGTCAGCCGCTGCTGCGGTTCATTGCCGAGAAATCCGACGCCGGCACAGTCAACGGCATCATAGCCCTCCTGTCATCTCCATGGCTTTATCTCGGGGGCGTCGCGGCTGTCGTCATCGCTGTCTGCCTCCTGCGTCGTTTTCGCAACGTGCGCCCCATCGCGGCATTTATCGGCTTCTGTCGCGGACTGTGGCACGGCTTCGCCGCCATAGCCACGATGCACGGACGCGTCCGGTGGCTGTTGCTGACCCTCTGCATCTGGGGTTGCTATTTCATGCAGCTCTACGTTGCATTCTTCGCCTTCCCCGCCACCGCGCAGGTTGTCGCCGATCATGGTGTCGCCGCTGTTATGGTATGCTTTGTGCTCTCGAGCATTGCAATGGTCATTCCCTCAAACGGCGGTATCGGTCCATGGCAGGTCGCCGTGATTTTCGGTCTTGGCATTTATTCCGCCTGCATTCCCGAGCTTACGGAAACATACGCCACCTCGTTTGCCAATCTTGTCATGGGATCACAGACGCTGTTGCTCATCATCCTCGGCTTGTTCACATTCATCTGCATTGCCGTCGACCGCCGGCGCTCCCGAAAATAAATTCTCACCTCAACTCCGATCTCACGACGAAATGTTTCTCGACGACGATTATCCCGACTATTTCCTCGGCGACGATGCTGACACTCCGCAGGCTTCCGGTGCTCAAAATGCATCCGGTTCCCCGTCCCCGGGACAGGCCGATCGTCCCGTGCGGCCGGGCGAAACTATCACATTCACCGATCAGCACCATGACGTTTCTACCCGTCGCGACACCCCTTCCGGCAATGATGACGCCGGTGGATTCCTCACCGGTCGCGGCCGCCGTTCGCTTGGCTGTGGCTGCCTCATCGTCGTTGTCATCGCTTTGGCCATCGCCTATTTCCGCTATCTCTCTCCGTGTGTCGACGATGCCGTCATGGATGTCTGCGTGACGCACATCGAGAAGCGTGGGGTGTTTTTCAAAACCTACGAGGCCGAAATAGTCTTTCCCGACCGTCTTGACGACGATAGTCCCGATGTGGCTCCCTATACCCGTCCGTCGTCCGTCACTGTCGCCGATCCCGCTGTGGCCGAACGCCTCGGCGCCATTCAGGCCACCGGAAAACCTGTGCGGCTGCGTTATCGTCGCTACTACGGTACCCTCCCGTGGCGCGGAGAGTCAAAAACCGTCATTACGGGCATAACCGACTGATTGCCGCCATTCATTTGTCTTTGGTGCCATCGTGCAATTTCTTTTTGCATCAGCCGAAAATTCTCATTAAATTTGCGTTTTAATCGTTAACCCTTTACCCACTATGGCAGAAATAAAATGCATCGGCATTCTCACCTCCGGAGGCGACGCCCCGGGAATGAACGCCGCAATCCGCGCCGTCACCCGTTCGGCTATCTTCAGCGGGTTTAAAGTCAAAGGTATCTATCGCGGTTATCGTGGGCTTATATCCGACGAAATCGCCGAGTTCAAGACTCAGAACGTATCAAACATCATACAGATGGGCGGTACGATCCTCAAGACAGCCCGTTGCCCCGAATTCCAGACACCCGAAGGGCGGCAGCTCGCCTATGACAACATCCGGCGTCATGAAATCGACGCGCTCGTTGTGATCGGCGGCGACGGCTCGCTGACCGGCGCACGCATTTTCGCCAATGAATTCAACTTCCCGATCATCGGTCTTCCCGGCACGATTGACAACGACCTCTACGGCACCGACTCGACCATAGGCTACGACACCGCGCTCAACACAATCATGCAGTGTGTCGACAAAATCCGCGATACAGCCACGAGCCACGAGCGCCTCTTCTTCATTGAGGTCATGGGCCGCGACGCCGGTTTCCTCGCCCTCAACGGCGCTATCGCATCCGGAGCCGAAGCTGCCATTATTCCCGAGATATCGACCGAAGTCGACCAGTTGGCCGAACTCATCCAGAACGGCTTCCGAAAGAGCAAAAACTCATCTATCGTCCTCGTCGCCGAAAGTCCGGTCACCGGCGGTGCCATGGGTATGGCGCAGCGTGTGAAAAACGAATATCCCGGCTACGACGTGCGTGTTTCGATCCTCGGCCATCTGCAGCGTGGCGGCTCACCTACGGCGTTCGACCGCATTCTCGCTTCACGCATGGGTGCCGCTGCCATCGACGCTTTGCTCGACGACCAACGCAACGTGATGGTCGGCATCCGCAACGACGAGATCGTTTACGTGCCGTTCACCCGTGCTATCAAAAACGATAAGCCCATCAACCGCACACTCATCGAAACGCTGCGTCGCCTCTCCATCTGACCTTTGACCGATGCTCCTGCCCGAAGGTTTCATGTCCCGGTTCGAGGGGCTGCATGTGCCGGCTCTCGATGCGCTTCCGCAGGCGCTTGACGAAGAGCCGAGCGTTGCCGTGCGCTACAACCTTTTGAAACATGCCTCGCCTCCCGATGGCTTCGACGCTGTGCCCTGGTGTCCCGAGGGATGTTATCTGCCGTCGAGGCCGCAGTTCACACTCGATCCCGCATTGCATCAGGGACTCTATTATGTGCAGGATGCATCATCGATGTTCATCGCCCATGTTGTCCGTCACCTTACCGCATCCGGTGACCCCGTCCGTTATCTCGACGCGTGTGCCGCCCCGGGAGGCAAGACCACGGCCGCGATCTCTGCCCTCCCTGCCGGATCGCTCGTCGTTGCAAACGAATATGTGGCCTCACGAGCCGCCGTCCTTCGCGAAAACCTGCTCAAATGGGGCGCGCCGGCTGTCGTGACTCAAGGCGACGTCAGCCGGTTTGCGGCCGACGGGGCGACTTTCCACATCATCGCCGCCGATGTCCCTTGCTCCGGAGAAGGCATGATGCGCAAGGATGAGAAGGCTGTCAGTCAGTGGTCGCCCGGCCTTGTGGAGCAGTGTGTCAGTCGTCAGCGATATATCCTCGACACACTCTGGCCCGCTCTTCTGCCCGGTGGTTTTCTGATCTACAGCACCTGCACATTCAATCTTGACGAGAACGAGCACATGGTCCGTTATCTCATGGATCATTACGGCGCCGAGCCGGTTACGATACCTGTTCAGGCTCAGTGGGGCATAATCCCGGCCATAGGAGATTCGTTTCCCGCCTTTAGGTTTATTCCCGGCGCCATCCGTGGCGAGGGCTTGTTTATGGCCGTAGTGCGGAAACCAGCCGGTGATGAACTTCTGCATGTCCCGCAACGCGCCGAAGCTAAAAAAAAGCGCCGTATTCCCCCGGCATCCCGCTCGAAGGTGCCCGATGAAGTGTGCCGCTGGTTTGATCCGGCCGTCGGCATCACATTGTCCTCCGCTGCCGACGGATCTGTCACGGCAAATTTCCCGACCCATTGGCCCGGATTCAGGTATGTGCCTCAGATCACCGTGGCTACGCCCAGAGGGCGCGACCTCCTGCCATCTCATGCTCTCGCGATGAGTGTCGCGTTGCGGCCCGAGGCATTCACGCGGGTCGATGTCGACATCCCGGTCGCACTCGATTATCTCCGCTGCCTGTCTGTCGCTCTCCCTTCTTCGGCTCCCCGTGGGGTCGTTCTCCTTACACACCGTTCACGCCCGCTCGGCTTCGTGAAAAACATCGGCTCGCGCGCCAACAATCTCTATCCCCACGAATGGCGCATCCTCAAATGACTTCATTTGCACTTACGCGAAAATCTGCCTAACTTTGCACCCATGAAGCTCCTTTTAAAATATGTCGCCATTCTGGTGTCACTCATATCGTCGCTGAGTCTTGGCGGTTGCATCCCCACTTTCACACTCAACGGCGCTCCGCTCGATTACAATATCTACCGCACGATCCATGTGAGCAATTTCCCTATCCGTGCCGCTCTGGTATATCCCCCGCTGCAACAGACGTTTGAAAATGAGCTGATCAATTATATCACCCGCAATACGCGCCTGCAGACTGTCGACGGCGCATCGGACCTCCAGATCGAAGGCGAGATAACGCAATATTATCTCACTCCGCAAGCCGTCACCGAGGATGCCTACGCATCGCGCACGCGCCTTACAATCGGTGTGCGGGTGAAATATACCGACACCAAAGCCGAAGGCAAGGATGTCGACCAGACCTTCACCGCCTACCGCGATTTCGACAGTTCGCAGATGCTCACCGACGTCCAGGATCAGCTCTGTCAGGAGATATCCGAGGAACTCGTACAGCTCATCTACAATGCCACCCTCGGCAACTGGTAGTCAATCCGCCTTTCCCTGATAATAGACCATGCAACAACCGGATCCATCATCTCCACTCTCACAATACGCCGATCTTATCCGCCGCCGGCAGCCGCTGACTGCCGCACATCTCGCGATGGTTGACGCGATTCTCGGGCGTTATCCTTATTTTACAGTCCCGGCAGCTCGCCTGTTGCAGTCTGACGCCGCCGGGCTGAGTGAAGCCGACCGCTCCCGCCTCGCCGCCGCCGTTGCCCTTAACGCTCCTGACAGCGCATCGCTCATGAAGCTTATCGATCCAGACGGTCAACGTTTCGCATCATTTTATCCTCCTGAGCCCCGAACCGAAACACCTTCCACCGACAAGGCGATCGACACCTTCCTTGACCAATACGGTACAATCGACGCTCACGAACAGGAGCTTCTCGAAAAGCTCATTTTCAATCCCGTACCCGACTACTCGCAAGTGCTCGCACGTGATGCCGATCCCGTACCCGAAGGTCCCGTATCGGAACAGGACGCCATGCTCGACGCTTTTCTCGCCGGTCACAGCGACATCGTTGCTCACGAACAGGCCGCACACGAGGCCGCAGCCGCAGCCGCCGAACCTGCACGTCCAATGCCCGACGCCGACTCCTCACTCAGCGAAAGCCTTGCCAAAATTTTCATCCGGCAGCACCGCTACGACAAAGCCTACGAAATTATATCGCAGTTAAGTTTGAATTTTCCGAAAAAAAGTGTTTACTTTGCAGACCAATTGCGTTTCTTGAAGAAACTTATGTTCATCAAGCAGATGCAATCCGGGAATCACCGTTAAAAAACACAGAAAACAATATGTTTACACTACTTGTAATCCTCACCCTCATCGCTGCCGTGCTTCTCATCGGCATCGTGCTCATTCAGAAATCAAAAGGCGGCGGCCTTTCATCCTCTTTCGCCGGATCAAACCAGATCATGGGCGTGCGCCGCACCAACAATTTCATTGAGAAAGTAACTTGGAGCCTCGCCGGTGCCATTGCTGTGCTTGCGATCTTATGCTCTTACACGCAGACCGACTCCATCGAAACACAGGCCCGCGTCAAAGCCACCGCTACCGAACGTCCCGTAGCAGGCACCAACTACAATGGTGGTGCATCTGCCGCCGACGCTCAGCCCGGTGCTGCGACCCCTTCAGCAGAATAATAATCCCTCCACACAAGATATCACAGGCATGGACCGTCCTCAGGCGCGCCCATGCTTCGTCGTATAATATATCTCCCTGTTCCCGACTTCTTTCCCACGCAGTAGAGACACACTATTTCCCGACGTACGCTCGCCGTTCCCGTCCAAATCCCGCTTTCCAACCTTGTTACACTATGCCATAGTGCGATAGTCCGGCGTACGCCATTCTTGACGGTGCTGTCTGAGAAGGCCATCTCGCATTGAATCCGGTTGATCCGCTGCGGCCTTACCGACGGTACGGCGGCGGTTCGCGTCAATGTGCCGCGTTACGGCGATGGCATTCTCCGGTTTCGTGGAGGCCACAGCATCCATCGGTTGATTATGTGCTTGCCTTCATTGACACATTTCCGCTGTCTATTGTCACTCGCTATGAATGCTCTGAAATGTTCCCGAATTTTGCATCAGACCAAACAAAGGACATCATGAAACGAGCAGTGATCATGTTATTTACAATGGCAATGGGTACGGCAAGTATACTCCCCCGGACACCCGCCGACACAATTGAAGCCGTAGTCCCGCATCCGTATGCCGACTTTACTGTGGAGGGAAACATAACGGATAGGACGGGCGAACCGATAATCGGCGCGTCTGTCAAACTAAAGGGCAACGCAGGAATAAATGCAGTGACTGATGCTGACGGCAGATTCAGGATTGCTGATATTCCGGACAGTTGTGGCATTTTGCAGATAACTTTTGTGGGTTTTGCACCGCAGGAGGTTAAAGTGTTTTCCGGCAAAACCGATTATTCAATAGTCCTTGACAACATTTATTCGGAGCTTGATGAGGTCGTTGTTGTCGGCTATGCCACACAGAAAAAGGTGGATCTGACCGGTGCGGTTTCTTCAATCGGCGCCGGCGTGCTGGAAGACCGCCCTCTGACAAATGCGACCAACGCCCTGGCAGGTCTTGCCGCCGGTCTTACAGTGACAAATTCAGGAGGCAATACACCGGGGTATGAATCCCAAAGTATATTGGTGTGCGGATTAGGAACACTCAATAATGCTGCCCCGCTTGTGGTCGTTGACGGAATGACCGGCATAGCGTTGAGTGACATAAATCCGCAGGATATAGAGAACATCTCTGTACTTAAAGATGCAGCTTCGGCGGCTATCTACGGTTCGCGTGCAGCCAACGGAGTCATACTTGTCACAACTCGCCACGGCAGTGAGCGTGCGCCCAGAGTGACTTACAGCGGCAACGTGTCGTTTGAGACTGTCGCAAAGCGTCTTAACCTTGTGACCGATTATGCTGATTTTATGGAAATCCAGAATGCGGGTCTGATTGTCAACGGACAGGCACCACGTTTCTCTCAGGGAAAAATCGACGAGTGGCGCAATGACGCGGGACGCAACCCTACTATTTATCCCAATACCGACTGGCAGGATCATATCTACCGTAATCCCTCGGTAGTGCAGAACCACAATCTTTCAGTGACCGGTGGCACAAAAACGGTGAACTATAATATTTCATTAGGATATGTCAACAATCCCGGCATGATTTATTATACGGACTACCAGCGTTATCAGTTGAGGTCGAATATTAATGTCAATATTAAATCGTGGCTGAGCATAGGTACCGATATGTTTGGATATATTGACAAAAACAATCCGTCGTCGGAAAACGCAACGGCAGGCGGTGATGTCATTTTCGGTTCCGGAGCGTTCAATACTGTGCCCGGTATGACATTATACGATCCGGCGACAGGTCTGTATGGCGGCATCCAGAATCCGGAAGAGGAAAATGTGAGCAATTTCAATCCTTACCGCCGCCAATGGTTTTACAAGACTGAATATCCGACTAAGACAAAACGCTCTGTAATCAAACTTCATGCAAGCGTTTCTCCGATAAAAGGGCTGACTATAAAAGGTGCCTTCTCATACAATTATTGGGAACGCAATGTGGAACACCATCTTACCGACCGCGACCTGTTCCGCTTTACATTCGACGGCCCTGTTCTTATTCGCGAGGGTGTGGTGCGCACATACATTCGCCGCTACAATTATAAAAACACATTCCGCGCGTCGGAACTGACCGCACAGTATAAGTTTAATGTGAGCAAGCTCGATGCGACCCTATTCGCCGGTATGAGTCAGGAATACAATAAATATGACACCGACTTTTTCATTAAATACGATTTGGTTGACCCTTCTCTTGGAGCCATAGATGCAGGAATGACCAACGGCAATATCACAGGCAATTATAACGAATGGGCTATGCGTTCATATTTCGGTCGTATAAATCTCAACTGGGATAACCGATATCTTCTCGAAGCCAATCTGCGTGCCGACGGCTCATCGAAGTTCGCTCCGGGACACCGCTGGGGCTATTTCCCGTCAGTTTCCGTCGGCTGGCGAATCTCTCAGGAGAAATTCATGGAAGGGACTTCCCCATGGCTTAATCAACTGAAACTTCGCGCATCATACGGTTCTCTCGGCAACAATGCCACTACAAGCTATTATATGTACCAGTCATTGTTTGCGACTGCCAATTATGTGCTGAACGGCAATATTGCCGGAGGTCTGGCACAGACCGTACTCGCAAATCCCAATCTCACATGGGAAAAGACATATATGACCAATGTAGGACTTGATTTCTCGTTCCTGAACAACCGTTTGTATGGTTCGGTAGATATTTATAACAAAGACACGAAGGGAATATTGATTTCACTGCCCGCGCCACTCGAACATGGCACCAGCGTGGTACCGAATCAAAATGCCGGAGAGGTGAACAACAAAGGTTTTGAACTTGACCTGCATTGGAATGACCGCATTGGCAAGGTTTCCTATAATGTCGGTTTCAATATGGGATTCGTAAACAACAAAGTGACTAAATTCCAAGGCGATGTATCGTCAATCAGCGGTGTATATAAAACGCAGGAAGGCAACCCTATCAATCAACTGTATGTTATAACTGTCGATAGGATTGTGCGTGATCAGTCGGATTTGGACTATGTGCAGACCCTCGTTGATAAGAATCCGAATTATTTTGCCACATACCAGAGGCCGGAACTTGGCGATTTTCTGTATCGTGACGCAAACGGCGACGGCAAACTTGACACCAATGACCGCGTTGAGATAGGATACGGTACCCTGCCGCGGCTTACATACGGTGCGAATCTCGGATTGAGTTGGAACAACTTTGATTTCAGTGTCCTTTTCCAAGGCGTAGGCAATCATCAGGTATATTACAACAATCAGGCGTTCCGCTTTGTCACAGTCATGGGGCAGTCGCTCATCAAGGATATTACCGACAATGCATGGACTCCTGAGAATCCGTATAACTCAAAATATCCGGTTCTGCGAAACAATGCAAACGGCAAAAACAATATAGCCAGTGACGCTTTTGTGCATAACGCCGCATATTTCCGCTGCAAGAACATACAGCTCGGATATACCATTCCGCAGCAGATAACAAGAAAGTTCTTTGTGGAAAATCTGAAAGTTTACGCAAGCATCGACAATCTCTTCACAATAACAAAATTCCCCGGACTTGATCCGGAGGTCGGCGCCAACGTGGGCTATCCGTCGGTACGTCAATATTCTGTGGGATTAAACATATCTTTTTAACCAATGAAATTTATGAAAACGACATATATAGCCGGACTTATCGCTGTTTCAGCATTGTTTTGCGGTTGCGAGAGTCTGGATTACGCTCCCGGCGACCAGATGTCGGGACAGACATTCTGGCAGACCGAAGAACATGCGCGGCAGGCGGCCGTGGGAATGTATGCCGCCATGAGTGCGGACTGGTGTTTCGGACTCGATTTCACATTCGACATGTGCAGCGACCTTGCCGACGGCACTACCCCGTGGGCGGATATATCACGCGGCAACTCTTTCGCGTCCAACAGCGGAGGTGTACAGAATCACTGGCAATATCTTTACGAGCTGGTTCACCGGTCAAATACTGTCATACGCAATGTGGCAGGTATGCCGATAAGTCAGCAGACGATTGACCGTGTTACGGGAGAGGCTAAATTTCTCCGTGCGATGGCATATTTCCGTATGCTCAACTGCTGGGGCGGAGTGCCTTATTATGATGAAACCTGCGACATCAACGAGCAGTTTGCAAATCTTAAATCTCCGAGAAGCACAGCAGATGAAATACGCGGACATATAATAGCCGACCTTACCGATGCGATTGAAAAACTGCCCGTAAGCTGGGATGCCGCAGACCTCGGCCGTGCTACCAAAGGGGCGGCATACGCTCTCCGTGGTAAAGTGTATCTGTATAACCGACAGTGGGACAAGGCGATTGACGATTTCGAGGAGATCGTCTATAACAAAAACAATAATTACGGCTACTCGCTTCATCCGGACTATAATGAGTTGTTCAGGCTCTACAACGGAAAACACAGCCCGGAGATGATATTCTCCATCCAGTCGATTGACGGCAATACAGCCGGATACGCACTTAACATAGTCGGTTACTTCGGCAATAAATCCACAATGCGTCTTATTGCAAGCAACTGTATTGTTCCCTCCACGACTCTTGTGGATATGTACGAGAATCTCGACGGCTCTCCGTTCAACTGGAATGATGTTTTTCCCGGTTTCAACGAAGGCGGTTCTCAGTTGCGGCGAAAATATATGAGTGTGGCAATAAATCAAGGCAGTACGGAAGTGACAAGCACACTTGACTGCGACACGACAAAAGTCATGGACGCATACCGTCTGCGCGACCCGCGCCTTTGCCTGAATGTCATTACTCCATATTCCCATTATCTCGGCACCGATGCCGGCTCCAACCCGATGGACAAGCAGTTTGTGCTTGCCGATCCGTCGAAAGGCGGCGCGCCGATGGAGGCAATGGCGTTTATCCGCAATTCAGAAGGCTGGAACTCTTATTTCTGGCGCAAGTGGATACCGACAGGCAATCTCGACGGCTATTGGGGCGAATACAACCGCACGCCGTATGAATTCCCTCTAATACGACTTGGCGATGTGATTCTGATGCTTGCCGAGGCGTATAATGAAACCGGAGCCACCGACAAAGCCATTTCTGAAGTAAACAAAATCCGGAGCCGTGTCGGGATGCCCGGACTCAACAGCGGAGCTGCATGGCTTGCCGTCGCCGGTAAAGACGATATGGCGGAGCGTATCCGGCGTGAACGTGCGTTTGAACTTGTCGGGGAAGGGCAACGCTATTGGGATTTACGCCGATGGGGATTGCTCAAGCAATCGGTAAAGGATGCCACTGATATATTCGGGGATTTGATGTACACCAGAAATTATCAGCCACGACATGAAATGTGGCCCATTCCGCTTGTTGAAATGGAGCGTAATCCAAATTTGAAGCAGAATGAAGGCTGGTAAACGAAACATGTTTATGATTGCATTCTCTTTGACCATTCGGGGTCACGCCTCAAATGAATGATACCGGCCCCTGAAAGTCTTTTGCCTGACTTTTAGGGGCCGGTCTGTTTTGACACAGCTTTAATGCGCCTGTTTAATGCGCCTGTGGTCTGTAGGTTTTTGGCTTCTTCCGTTATCAGAACCCGTAGGAAGCCCAGTCGACGTTACGCATGTCGCCTGTGTTCTTGAATGAGCTGTGGAATGCCAGAGCCGCCTCGACGGTTATATTGGTCTGTCCCGATTTGCCCAATGCGAGATATTCGCGAAGCAGAGGGCGATACATCGGATGGGCGCAGTTTTCTATCACGACTTTTGCCCGCTGCACGGGGTCAAGACCGCGAAGATCGGCAACACCCTGATCGGTGATGATCACGTCTACGGAATGCTCCGAGTGGTCGACATGTGCCACCTGCGGCACGATATTGCTTATCAGGCCTCCCTTTGTGATCGACGGACATGAGAATATCGAGATGTAGCCGTTGCGCGTGAAGTCGCCCGAGCCGCCGATGCCGTTCATCATTCGTGTGCCAAGCACATGCGTCGAGTTGATGTTGCCGTAGATGTCGGCCTCGAGTGCCGTGTTCATAGCGATGACGCCCAGTCGGCGGATCACCTCCGGACTGTTGGATATTTCCGACGGACGCAATGCAAGCTTGTCGCGGAAAAAGTCGATGTTGCCATACACTTCCTCCTCCATTTTGTCCGACAGTGTCAGCGAGCATGTCGAGCCGAATTTGCATCGTCCCATCTTCATAAGCTCGATCACCGCGTCCTGGATCACCTCGGTGTACATCTCGAATTGGGGTATCTCTTTCGCTTCGGCAAGTCCGAACAGCACGGCGTTGGCCACATTGCCCACACCCGACTGAAGCGGAAGGAATGTCTTGGGCAGACGGCCTGCACGTAATTCGCCGATAAGGAAACCGCACACGTTGGCGCCTATCTGAAGCGTGGTGTCGTCAAGTTCGGTGAAGCCCTTGATGCCGTCGTATGAATCGCTGTGCACTACACCCACGATTTTGTCCGGGTCGACCTTCACTATCGGCGAGCCGATGCGGTCGCTCGGTTTATAGATGGGGATCTCGCGGCGGTTGGGGGGATCCAGCGGCAGATAGATGTCATGAAATCCATAAATGCCTTTCGGCAGCTTGGTGTTCAGCTCGAGAATGACCTTCTTGGCGAGCTTCACATAGGTCGGAACATTGCCGACACCCGTGCCGAGCACGATCTCACCGTTGTCCATAACATCGGCCACCTCGATGATGGCCACGTCGATGTCGCCAAAAAAGCCGTAACGCACTTTCTGTGCGAGTTCCGACAGGTGCAGATCGAAATAGTGGCAGTCATGGGCGTTGATGCGCTTGCGGAGATCCGGAGTGTTCTGATAGGGGGTGCGCCGGTTGATCGCGTTGGCGTTCGCCAGAGCACCGTCGGCCCACCGGTTTGTCGAAGCGCCGGTGAAAATGTTTACTTTGAACTCGCGCCCGGCTTCATGCTCTTTTATAGCTTTCTCTGCAAGGGCGCTTGTGACTACTTTCGGCGAACCCGAGGCTGTGAACCCCGACAGGCCGATATTGTCATCATGGTGGATAAGGTCTGCCGCTTCTTGCGGCGTCAGAATAGGAAATGCCATTGTCGATGAGTGGTTTTTTTGTAATTTTGTGCAAAATTACTCATTGTCGGGCAATTTCCCAAGATTTGTGCCCCTTTGAAAGATATTTGTGCCAATTTGAATACGCTAATGGACAAAAAACTATATATCGAAACCTACGGCTGTCAGATGAATGTGGCCGATAGCGAGGTCGTGGCCGCCGTGATGCAGATGGCCGGCTATTCTCTCGCCGACAGCGTCGACGACGCCGACGCCGTGCTCCTCAACACATGCTCGATCCGCGACAACGCCGAGCAGAAGATCATCAACCGCCTTCAGGTTCTTTCTTCAATGCGGCGTAAAAGGGTCGGAAAACGCCAATTGATCATCGGGGTCATCGGTTGCATGGCCGAACGAGCCAAAGACGACCTCATCCACAACCACGGCGTCGACCTCGTCGCCGGCCCCGACGCATATCTTGATCTGCCCGGTCTGTTCGCGTCCGTCGAAACCGGACATAAAGCCATCAACGTCGAGCTAAGCACCACCGAAACCTACCGCGACATCATCCCGGTGCGTCTTCCCGGCAACCTCGTCAGCGGCTTCATCAGCATCATGCGCGGATGCAACAATTTCTGCTCATATTGTATTGTGCCCTACACACGCGGGCGCGAGCGATCACGACAGGCTGAAAGCATCCTCGCCGAACTGGCCGACCTCCACGCCAAAGGCTACAGGGAAGTCACCCTTCTCGGCCAGAATGTCAATTCCTACCGCTATACCGCTCCCGACGGCCGCACTGTCACATTCGCCGAACTTCTGCGTATGGTGGCTGCGGCGGCTCCCGACATGCGTGTGCGTTTCACGACATCACATCCGAAGGATATGACCGACGACATTCTCCATGCCATAGCCGACTGCCCCAATGTATGCCACCACATACATCTTCCCGTTCAGAGCGGCAGCGACAAGGTGCTCAAAGCCATGAACCGCCACTATGACCGGGCCTGGTATCTCGGCCGCATCGACGCGATACGCCGCATAATCCCCGATTGCGCCATCACCACCGATATGTTCACCGGATTTCATGATGAAACCGACGACGATTTTCTTCAGACCCTCTCGCTTATGCGCGAGGTGCGCTTCGATGCCGCTTTCATGTTCAAATATTCCGAGCGCCCGGGCACTCTCGCCGCGCGTCACATGCCCGACAATGTTCCTGAGAACGTTAAGATCGAGCGCCTCAACCGGATGATCGCGCTCCAGAATGAGCTTTCGCTCGCTTCCAACCGAGCCGAGATCGGACGCGACGTTTCGGTTCTCGTCGAAGGCGTGTCGCGCCGGAGCACCCGGCAGATGGTCGGCCGCACCCCGCAGAACAAAACCGTCGTTTTTCCGCGAAACGGATTTCGCGTAGGCGACACCGCGATCGTCCGCGTCACCGACGCCACATCCGCAACTCTAATCGCCGAACTGCCCGATTGAATTACCCGTTCACACTTTGCCCCTTTTTAGCATTGGAATTTCAATTTTATTCAATACCTTTGCCACCGATAACCTTAAATATCATAATATCAGATAATAAACGAATAATTATACAGAATCATCTGACATGTTAACAGAAACAAGCGTGAAGACCCTCGAAAAAGTCGTGGTCCGATTCTCCGGCGACTCCGGCGACGGAATGCAGCTCGTGGGCAATATCTTTACCAACGTGTCGGCAGGTCTTGGAAACCAGGTGTCGACTTTCCCCGATTATCCCGCCGAAATACGCGCCCCGCAAGGTTCTCTCGGAGGCGTTTCAGGCTTCCAGGTCAGCGTCGGAAACAACGTCCACACTCCCGGTGACAAATGCGACGTCCTCGTCGCCATGAACGCTGCCGCCTTGAAGCAGAACGCCCACCATGTGAAGCATGGCGGTGTCATCATCATCGACATCGATTCGTTCAAGGAAGCCGATCTCAGGAAGGCACTTTATGCCACGGATGATCCGATACGCGAACTCGGAATCAGCGCGCAGGTGCTCGACGTCCCCGTCACTTCGATGACCAAAGCGGCTCTCGCCGACAGCGGGCTCGACAACAAAAGCATTATCAAATGCCGCAATTTCTTCGCTCTCGGACTCGTATGCTGGCTCTTCGACCGGCCCATGAAGAGTGTCGAACATTTCCTCCGCAAAAAATTTGCCAGGAAACCGGCCATTCTCGATGCCAACCTCAAGGTGCTCAATGCCGGATATGACTATGGTCACAACATACATGCGTCGGTTTCCACCTATCGCATCGAGTCTGAATCCGCACGTCCCGGCGTTTACACCGACATCAACGGCAACACTGCAACGGCCTGGGGACTCATAATGGCCTCCGAAAAAAGCGGTAGGCCACTGTTTCTCGGCAGCTACCCCATAACACCGGCCACCGACATCCTTCAGGAGCTTGCCAAACGCAAGGATCTCGGCGTAAAAGCCGTGCAGATGGAAGATGAGATCGCCGGCGTATGTTCCGCCATCGGCGCTTCTTTCGCCGGACATCTCGCCGTCACGTCTACATCCGGCCCCGGACTCGCTCTTAAAAGCGAAGGGATAGGGCTTGCCGTCATAGCCGAGCTCCCGCTTGTTGTCATCGATGTTCAGCGCGGCGGCCCGTCGACGGGCCTCCCCACAAAAACCGAGCAGACCGATCTCATGCAGGCGCTCTACGGTCGAAACGGCGAATCTCCCGTCGTTGTCGTTGCGCCGGCTTCTCCCACCGACTGCTTCACGATGGCTTTCGAGGCCGCACGCATCGCCATCGAGCACATGACCCCCGTCATACTCCTCTCGGATGCTTTCATTGGCAACGGCTCATCGGCCTGGCGCATTCCCGATCCAGATGAATATCCCGAAATCCGGCCCAATTATCTTCCGGCCGAACGCATTGCCGACGGCAATTGGCGTCCTTACGAACGTGATCCCCGCACACTCGTCCGCTACTGGGCCATCCCGGGTACCGAGGGTGCAATGCACCGCCTCGGCGGACTCGAAAAAGACTGTGCCACCGGCGCCATATCCACCGATCCTCTCAACCACGAAAGGATGGTCAAGACGCGCCGCGAGAAAGTGGCTCGCATCGCCGACGATATCCCATTGCTCGAAACACTTTTCGACGACCCCAAAGCCGATACCGTCATTCTCGGATGGGGCGGAACATACGGACACCTCTACGAAGCAATGGAAACCATGCAGGAACAAGGAAAGAAAGTCGCCCTGGCTCACTTCAAGTTCATCAGCCCGCTGCCTAAGAACACGGCTGAGGTACTGGGCAAATACAAGAAGGTGGTCGTTGCCGAACAGAACAACGGGCAGTTTGCCAACTACCTGCGTGGTAAAGTGGCCGGGTTCAACCCGTACCGTTTCAACCGGGTAAAAGGACAACCTTTTATTGTAGCGAGATTAGTTGAGGAATTCACGAAAATATTGGAGGCTTAAAAG
>CAJJOX010000003.1 GCA_905193485.1 uncultured Porphyromonadaceae bacterium
TAAACCGGCAGCAAGAGTCCATTGACATTTTTCGCAAATCACGACACGGCAAAAAGAAACTGCGCCGTAATTGTTCATTACGACACAGCTTCATATTGTTTAATCGGCGGAGTGACAATCAATAGGGGGTGTTTTGCGGATCAAAATTGGTCCAGCCGTTCATCCAGTTGTCGGAAGCATCTTTGAATGCGCCGATATAGCCTCCGTTGCCGTCGGAGAGCATGGAAGAGGGGCAATAGTTCTGCCCCAGGCCTGCGGGGTCGGTAAGATTGAGCCCGGATTCCGTCATGGTCTTGTTTGATGGTTCTGACAGGAAGAACGTGTGGGAGAATGAGAGGCGGTTGCGGTCTTCCGTCCCGACGGCCTGATCGATAAAGTAGTCCTCATAAACTTTGTTCTTGTCTGAGCCGATTACATCCATTCCCGCGAATATTATGTTTTCGAGCTTGAAGTCGCCTGACTGCGCGTAGTTTACGGTATTGCCCTTTTCTCCGTCGATTATCAGACCGATAGGATACCCGACGGCAAGAGTGTTGGCGACATTGAGTTTGCTGCCACGGCGTATCTGCATCGCCGACTGGAATTTGCCGAGTTTCGAGCCATTGTCGGGGAACAGGTTGCCGGCCGTGATATAATCAGAACTGTTGCGGAAGTCTCCGTTCTTGGCGGTTTTAGGACCGATGAATGTGACATGGCTGAAATGAGCGGACGTGAACGGGGCTGTCTCGGCACCGCTGGCGTTGTTGTCGCTCTCGAAACCGTTGCTCTGCGATGTATCGGCGATTCGAGGATCACGAACCGACAGACAGTATTCAACATTGCCGGAGAATCCGTTGTCGGTGTCGAACTCATCGTCCCAGCCTTTGTAAGCCACGAGGTATTTACAGTTTACAGAACCACCGAACCATTCGTAAGAATCATCGTTTGAGTATGATACCTGAATGTGGTCCACGGTCGTGCCGCTGCCCACCGAACCGAAAGTCAGGCCATTGATTTCCTTGTCGGTGTCGAAGGGATAACCGGCGAACTCTATGCGCACATAGCGGTAGATACCGGAGTTGTCATTATCGTTGTCCCCTCCGTGGATTGTTGTCGGACCACCTTCAATCTGCATTGTCTGCTGGTTGTTGCGAGCCTTGCCGCAGATTATGAGTCCGCCCCAGTCACCGGGACGACGTTGGCCGGGTGCCTGCGCCGATGTCATTACCACCGGCGCATCCTTCGTGCCATTCATCTCGACATATCCGCCGGGTTCCACGATGAGCGATGCCATGGTCCGCTTGTCGCCCTTGATGACGGTTCCGGCCGGGATGCGCAGCTTGGCTCCCGCATCGACGTATACCCATCCCTTGAGGGTGTAGACTCCTTTTTCAAGAGTGACGTCACCGGTGAAGTGGAAGTTCTGGGTGCCGTTGCCCAGTTCCTTACCCTCGTTGAAGAGTATGCCCTTGCTGTAGGCAACGTTCCCTTTGTATGTCACTTCCGGGTCTGTGAGATTTGGCGAATCGGGTTCGTCGTTCGATGAGCAGGATGCCATTGCAAGTCCGGCTCCCACGGCAAGCGCCGCAATGAGCAGCCTGCCTGAGTTGATGATGTTGGTTTTCATACTTTTTCTCATTTTTTTGATTAGAGATTGCACTTTTTTTATTAGAAATTGTAACCGATTGTTATGCTGAAATTGCGTCCCGGCTTGTAGCTACGGGTCGTTTCTTCTATTGTTTTACCTTTTCCTTCGTTTGTCACTTCCTCAATCTGTTTGAATAGGTATCGTTGTGCGAGAATGTCGCGGGCTGAGAGTTTCAGGTTCCATTTGCCGAACTTCTTCGACACCGATAAGTCGATGCTGTGGCGCGGCATCTCGTAGGAGTTGGGGATGTTGCGGGCCGTACCGTCGGAGGCTGTGCCGTAACGGTTGCCTACGCCTATGATTCGTTTGCCGATGATGTTGTAGAGTACGGCGGCATTCCAGCCATATTCCTGATTGTTGTAGAAAAGTCCTGCGTTCACCAGATAAGGCGACTGTCCCTGCATGGGACGGTCTATGTTGTTGGTGCCCTTGTTGAAGGTCACACGGCTCTTAATCAGGGCGCCGTTGAGCGACAACGAAAAATCTCTGAGTCCGATGAAACCGAGGTTCTTGCGGATGTCGAGTTCCACTCCGTAGTTGTTGGCGCCCCGGGCGTTGATGAACGAATAGATAAGATCTGTTCCTCCGGCCACAGTGTAGGTCCACTCTATAGGGTTGGCGAAATGCTTGTAGAACAGCGCCACCGAAATCTGCTCCCCTCTGGAGGGATACCACTCCCAGCGGAGGTCAACATTGTCGATTGTGGACGCTTTCAGGTCAGGATTGCCCATGACGCTGCTGCCAAGATCGAAGTCATAATATACCGACGAGGAAAGCTCGCGAAACTCCGGACGGTTTGTAGAGCGACCGTAAGCGGCTCGAAGCTGGTGTCTGTCAGTTATATGATATGTCACGTTGACCGAGGGATACGCTCCCGAATAGTCATAATTGGTCTTGTGAAGGCTCTCCTCATACTGCCGCGTGTTCATATCGAGGGTCTGGCGACTGTATTCATACCTCACACCGGCATGAATGTCGAATTTTCTCAAGGGAATGTCCGCTGAAAGATAGGCCGCCCCGAGTGTCTGATGCGCATTGTAATTGTTGAGCCAGTTCACCTCCTCGTAGAGATAGAGCTTGTCGGGTCCGTAATTTGAATCCGTCAGCAGGTCTCCCTGCACATCGGGGTTGAACATAAATCTGTCAGGAAGAGTGTTCTCGGGTTGCCAGCCATACTGGAACTGACGGGTGCGGTAGGTACGTGTGCGATATTCGCCGTATATACCGGTTTTAAGTATGGGGCGAAAAGTGGTGAAATCAAACTCATGTCTGTAATTGCCCGACAGCGATCCTGTATGCTCGTTGAGTTTGGTAAACTCCCGGCCAATACGGTATATGCCCATAGTCTGCTCCGTGCGGTCGGTGCGCTCTATCAGTCTCCGGTCGGGCAGATTGCGTTGTGCGAAGGCATATCCGACGCTCCAGTCCACGCGGTCGGCATCGAATGTATGGCTGCCGGTGAACTGAGTATTGTAAGTGGGGCGCGACGAGTGATAATATTCCATGTCGTTGATATTGTCGGCCTGCGCATTGAAACCGATGCGGTCGGAGTATCTGTTCTTGATGATTTGATTGAACATGTTTTTCCACTCGAACAGATGGATGCTTCCGGCAGGACGAAACGAGATATTCAGCATTGCTCCGTAGCGCGTCTCGCGGGTATATTGATTGTCTGTTGCTTTTCTCAAAGGTACGCTCTTGCCGTTGGCCATGTCGTAAGGGCCGTAGAGCGAGTTCTCCATATTCAGGAGCGTGCGGTAACTGTTTGAGAAATTCAATGCCGCCACAAGCCACATCTGACTTTCGCCTATGCGCCATGACTGATTGTAAGCCGCGTTTGCCTTGAGGTCGGCAATGGGGTGAATGGTCTTGACTTTCCAGTTGTTGTCGAAGCCGCCGAGCACAGGGTTGAGTCTGCCGTCGAAACCGGGATAGCTGACAAGAGGCGCGTCAAGTCCTCCTTTGGGAAAACTGAACTTACCTTCCGGCTTAACAAATTCGCGGAAATGTGTCATGTCATTGAAGCCTGCGCCAATTGAAATGTCAAAACCGTTGTTCAACGGCTGGCGTTTGGTGTTGACCATCACAAATCCGCCGGTGAAATCAGCGGGATATTCCGGCGCCGGACTTTTGACGATCACCATGTTGTCAATCTGGCTGCTCGGTATAATGTCAAATGAGAACGCACGGGAATCAGCTTCCGAACTCGGCACCGCGCTGCCGTTGAGCCATACATTGTTGTATCTCTGTGACAGGCCACGCACCATCACGAACTTCTCGTCTATGATGGAGATGCCCGGGATACGCCTTATGACTTCAGAAGCATCCTTGTCCTGTGTCTTTGAGATTTCCTGGGCCGAAACGCCGTTCTGCACCACCTGACTGTTTTTCTGTTCATGAATCTGTGCCGTTTCGCTGTCTTTTCTCGCAATGGCTGTCACTGTGACCTCCTGAAGCGACTGTGCGTCAGGCGCCATTTTTATGTCAAGAACCACAGTGTCGCCTTTGATCTCGATTCCTTTTGTCAGATAATCTTTATAGCCTATATATTTCGACAGAAATGTGTAAACGCCTGGTTTGAGATCAAGTAAGTAGTTTCCGTCAATGTCTGTGACTGTGCCGTTGCCGAGTTTTTCAACATATATCGTGGCTCCAATCAACGGTTCGTCTGTTGACAGATCTGTCACTGTGCCTTTGACCACCGTTGCCTCCGCTACAAGACTGCTTGTCGATAGCAGAGTGATAAAAGATAATTTTTTAACGAGTTCTGGAAATCTGTTCATTCTATATTGCTTTTGTTTCACGCCGCAAAAGTCGCTCGTATTTATTTCATGGTCATATCGTAATTGTTATGCTTTTGTTAAAGGGAATAGAGTTGTTAAAGTTTTATTAAACTTTTGATTCACAATAGTGTGTGACTGTAATATTGATTATTTTTGCAACATGAAAGACAATATAAGGATTCTCATTGTGGATGACGAGGAAACGCTATGCGAAACACTCGCATTCAACCTCGATCAGGAGGGATATGACGTAGACACCGCATACAGTGCCGAAGAAGCGCTGACACGCGATCTCGGCGGCTATGACCTGATCCTGCTTGATATTATGATGGGTGAAATCTCGGGGACACAGCTTGCCCGCATAATGAAATCAAATCCCGTCACCGCTGCTGTTCCCATAATATTCTGTACGGCAAAAGACACTGAAGAAGACATGATAAACGGTCTTGATCTTGGTGCTGACGATTATATAATGAAGCCATATTCACTGAAAGCCGTTCTTGCCAGGATAAGGGCCGTCCTTAGACGGGTGGCCACAGACAGGTCATCGGCAAAAAATCAGGATGACAGGGTTTCGTATAAAGGACTTGTCCTGTCATTGCGCGACAGATCCTGTACGGTTGACGGAGCGGCGGTGAGTATGCCGAAAAAAGAATATGAAATTCTCCTGAAATTCCTTTCCAATATAGGGCAGGTGTTTTCCCGGGCCGAACTGCTCAAGGCAATATGGCCTGAAGAGGTGGTGGTGCTCGACAGGGTCGTCGATGTCAATATCACCCGGATCCGTCAGAAAATCGGACCTTACGGAAAGAATATCATAACGCGTTCAGGGTATGGCTATGGCTTCATCGAATAGGCTCTCTTACCCGAAAAAATTGTTTCTCTGGCTTCTGGGATATTCCGTACTCCTGACGGGATGCTTTGTGATGTTTCAATATCATCGCGAGAAGGCCTTTAAGGCCGAGGAACTCAATACGCGCCTCCAGCTCATCAACACGTATATAATAACAGAACTCAGCAAGGGGAACGAACCGGAAGAAATAGACCTTGCCGATTTCCATCCGTTTGAGGATATACGTGTTAATGTGATTGACGGCAAAGGGAATATCATATATGACAATGCGACGGATTCACTCCCTGCCGACAATCACTTCGGACGCGAGGAAATACGTCAGGCTCTCGCCACAGGAACAGGCTATACGGTGCGTCGCCACAGTGAAAGCACTGACAAAAGCTATTTCTATGCCGCCACCAGAGCGTCGGACGGATCGGTCGTTCGCACCGCCGTGCCGTATTCCGTTTCGCTCATTTCCCTATTGCAGGCTGACTATACATTCCTTTGGGTAATGGGATTGATATCTCTTGTCATGTGCGTTTTAGGCTACTTTGCGACACGCAGGGTGGGTCTTCACATACTGCGGCTGAACCGTTTTGCAGAGAAGGTGGAGAACGGAGAGCGTATATCGGATACCGAACCGTTTCCCGATGACGAGCTCGGTTCGATATCGAATCATATCGTATGCCTGTATGCGCGTCTGCAACAGGCTTACACCGACCGCGACAACGAACATCGGGCTTCCATGTATGAGCAAAAGGAAAAGGAGCGTATCAAGAAACAGCTTACCAACAATATAAATCACGAACTGAAGACTCCGGTCGCCTCGATAAGGGTGTGCCTTGAAACTCTGCTTACGCACAAAAACCTTTCTGATGAAAAGCGGGAAGTTTTTCTTGAGCGCTGCATGTCGAATGCCGAACGCCTGCAAAACCTCCTGTCGGATGTGTCGATGTTGACGCGTATGGACGACGGCAGGGAATCAATCATAAAAGAACCCGTGAATCTTTCGGAAATTATCGAATGCACGGCGAGCGAGCATGATATCGCGGCACAAGGCAAGGGGCTGACCATTATCAACAATGTGTCGGGCGGATTGCATATGTCCGGCAACCGGTCATTGCTTGAAGCCATCTTTAATAATCTTATGGACAATGCGATCGCCTACAGTGGAGGCTCAATAATAAGCATAAGGCTGTGTGACTGCGACGAAGACAGGATCCGGCTGGAATTTTCAGACAACGGCGCAGGTATCCCTCCGGAACATCTGCCCAGAATATTCGAGCGTTTTTATCGTATAGACAAAGGCCGAAGCCGTGTTTCAGGCGGTACGGGTCTTGGGCTGGCCATCGTGAAAAACGCCGTGGCCTTGCATGGCGGCACTATCACGGCAGTGAATCAGCCGGGCGGAGGTCTGTCATTCAGAATCACGCTTGCAAGGAAACAGGCGGGTTTCATAAAAGATTAGGGATTTTGAAATATTTATGAAATGTTTTCTCGATTATTTTGCGGTGAGTAACGTAATTGAGAAAACAAATGGAAATACTGTTTCTTTGTGTAGTGATTTTTCTGTTCCTGCTGGCGGTGTTCGATCTGTCGGTAGGAGTGAGCAACGATGCCGTCAACTTTCTGAATTCGGCAATCGGCTCGAAAGCGGCATCGTTCAAGAGGGTGTTGATAGTTGCGTCGATTGGAGTGTTTATCGGAGCGGCCATGAGCAACGGCATGATGGACATTGCCCGGCACGGAATATTCCGTCCGGAGCATTTTTCTTTTTATGACCTTATCTGCATCTTTATGGCAGTGATGGTCACGGATATTATCCTGCTGGATATTTTCAACTCGTTGGGCATGCCGACATCAACGACCGTTTCTATGGTGTTCGAGCTGCTCGGAGCAACTTTCGTCGTGGCCCTGATAAAGATGTCAGCCGGTTCGGAACTGGGTTTTAACGATCTGCTCAATACGGAGAAGGCCTTGTCAGTGATACTCGGAATATTCCTGTCGGTAGCAATCGCTTTCATATTCGGCACGGTGGTGCAGTTTCTGTCCCGTATGATATTCTCGTTCAACTACCGCAGCAATCTCAAATGGAAAATAGGCATTTTCGGCGGTATCTGCGCTACAGCGATTGTTTATTTCCTGCTTATCAAGGGCGCGAAGGATCTCACGTTCATGACGCCGGATGTAAAAGCGTGGATAAAGGAGCATACGGGGATTATCATTCTCTCATGTTTCGGCTTTTTTACCATTCTTATGCAGTTGCTTCACATCTGCAGGATAAATGTGCTGAAAGTGATTGTCCTGATGGGTACATTCGCCCTTGCCGTGGCTTTTGCCGGCAACGACCTCGTGAATTTCATCGGAGTGCCGCTCAGCGGACTGTCCTCATATCAGGACTATCTTGCCAACGGCGCAGGTGATGCCCGCGGCTTCTTGATGGGGTCGCTCAACGGACCGGCCAACACCCCGATATATTTTCTGATCGGAGCCGGTGTGATAATGGTGGTGTCTCTGGCCACATCAAAGAAAGCGAGAAATGTCACTAAGACAGAGATCGGCCTCGGAAGCCAGCAGGGGGGTGATGAAATGTTCGGATCTTCGCGCATAGCCCGTCGTCTTGTCCGATGGACTCTCTCGTTCCTTTCGTGGCTGCGACGGATAACGCCTGTGCGTGTGCGCCGCTGGTTCAACAGCCGTTTCAATATCGATGAGACCATAATGGACCAGGGTGCTGCATTCGATCTTGTGCGAGGTTCAGTCAATCTGGTGCTGGCCGGTGCGCTTATTGCTTTGGGAACCTCTCTCAAACTGCCGCTCTCAACCACTTTTGTCACGTTTATGGTGGCAATGGGCACGTCGCTTGCCGACAGAGCCTGGGGTCGCGAAAGCGCCGTATTCCGTATCACCGGGGTGATTTCGGTAATCGGCGGATGGTTTCTGACGGCCGGTGCTGCATTTATTGGTGCCGGTATGATCGTTGCGGTCATGCATTTCGGAGGCCACTGGGTGATGCTTCTGCTTGCCGCGCTGACAATATTCATAATCATCCACAGCAACCGGCGGTTTGGCAAAAAGCAGGAAACAGCTGATGCCGACGCTCTTTTTCAGGCTATCATATCAACGACCGACAAAAATGAGGCATGGCCGATGTTGCTGATGTATATAACCGAACAGCAACGGGCTTTCATCGCTTATGCGGATGAGAAATACCGCGATATAACCTCTGCGTTTATCAACGAGAATGCCGGTATTCTCAACAAGACGGAATCAGGTCTTGCACAGCAGAAAAACGTTCTGAAGAATGCCCGCCGAAAGGAAACGCTTTGTCTGAGGCATCTCTCCCGGGAAATGGCGATTGAGAAAAGCACATGGTTCTATCTAAGCAACAACCTGTGCATGAACATTCTTTATAACCTCCGTCGCATCAATGAGGTATGCCGCGAGCATGTGGATAACAATTTCATGCCATTGCCGCCGCGATATGCCACAGAATGTGAGTTGTTGAGAACTCGTATCAGCACGCTGTTCAACGACACATTGGAAGTGATGGATTCGGGTGACACAGATGCTATGACGGTGTTGCGCAGACATTGCGATGAGATAAAGGATATAGTGTCCGACACTTACCATCGTGCCCATGACCAGTTGCGTGAAGGGGATCCGTCGGCATTGGCAGTGCTTTATGTCTATGTGAATATGCTTCAGGAGAGTCAGGAAATGGTGTCATCCATCCGCAAGTATCTGAGAGCCTTTGCCAAATTGCGCGATTCGGAATTCCGCACCCGTCCTGCGCTGTCAAATGTGTAATGACATGGATTAGACGAAAGCAAAAAACAGGAAAAATAGATATGAAGGCAATCAAAATCCCGCTATTGCTGATAGCGGCGGCAGCTTCGGTTTCACCGGCATGTTCACAGGATCTTTCTTCTGTTATGAAGTCGGAGTTCATGCCGGAAATCCATGGAACAATAAGGGCGAAGTATGAATATGAACCTCCAATAAATAAAGGGCGTTTCGAAATCCGCAACGCACGGCTGAGTGTGGAGGGTAAGATAATACCTATTGTGCGATATAAGGCGGAGATAGATCTTTCGGATGAGGGAGCTATTAAAATGCTTGATGCCTACGTCAGGCTCCAGCCTGACGACAGGCTTAAATTCACGTTCGGCCAGATGCGGGTGCCGTTTTCCATTGACGCGCACCGTTCACCCCACCTTCAGTATTTTGCCAACCGTTCCTTTATCGCCAAACAGGTGGGTAATGTCAGGGATGTGGGAGCGGCAGCGGCGTGGACTTTCGGAGGGGAGGCGCCTGTCACGCTGGAAGGTGGCATCTTCAACGGTTCGGGACTGACCAATCAGAAAAACTTCTGGACTTCCAACTATAACTTCTCATTAAAATCGCAGATCTGCCTGTGGCGGCAATTCAATATCGTGATGAGTTGTCAGAAAGCCGGTGCTGTGGATGTCAATACATATATGTACGATGGTGGTGTCTATTGGGAAAATTCGCGGTGGCATATCGAGGCGGAATATCTGCGAAAGCATTATGTACATAATGCTTTCACTCCTGTCAATGCTGTGGATGCTTTCGCGGCATATCGGCTTCCATTCAGAAAAAGCAGTATGGCTTTGTCTTTTTTGAGCCGATATGATTATATGTCAGACCACAGCAACGGGGCGAAAGATGAAAACGGACTTCTTGAAGTCAATGATCCGGAACGCCACAGACTGACGGGCGGAGTTACACTCAGTCTTGGGAAAAAGAGTCTTCAGGCCGATCTCCGCCTCAACTATGAGCAGTATTTCTACAATAGCGGGGTTGTGCCGTCAATATCCGAGCAAAACAAGATCATACTTGAATTTGTAGCCCATTTCTGAATCAGCGGCCAATCTCGACAACGAACAGATGTTTGCCATCGACAAAACATACTCTATCTTCCAGAAGTGGAAATCGCAGATGGCTTTGGCAATTGCAAGGCCGAGGTCGTTGCCTTTCGGTCGGGGGGCGAGGCAAATCTGCGAAACAGCCTGTCGCCGTCAAGCGGTCTGCCGTCTTGCGACGGATTGCTCACGACGAGCCGGCCGCCGGTCAATGTCAATAAGACTTCAACCTGTCCTGAATTACGGACTGCATTGACAATCAGATTGCTGATAACCGCAGCGCAACATACGGGAAGCCTATCAAAATCGAGGACAAGGTGTGGCTCGGCATCAATGCCACGGTTCTTCCCGGCGTCACCCTCGGTTACGGCTGCATTGTGGGAGCCAATTCCGTGGTGACAAAGGATGTTCCGCCAATGACTATTGTCGCCGGAAATCCGGACCGCATCATTAAGAAAATAGAGCCAAAGGAAAATTGAAAGCGTTTTACTTTTATCGGGTGCAGATTCAGCTGTAGTCAGGAACATGAGCTTATACGTTGCGAGGGGATGCACTCTTTATGGAGTTTGCCCCCCCCTCAGGGGTATTGCAGGACGATAATTGCTATGGAATAAACAAAGTGGCGATATCCATACAACGGCGAGTGTATGGCGTTAAAATATCATATCATCATAGCATGGCGGCAATCTGCTTTTCAACGGCAGTGCGGATGAAAGAATTGATTGAAACCCCTGCTTGTTTGGCAAGATATGCCACGCGGGTGTGGATGTCGGGGGTAAGACGCACGTTCAAAGAGCCGGAATAGCTTTTGTGGGGTTCGATGCCTTCTTCGGCGCAGTAGGCAAGGTAATCGTCAACCGCCTCATGAAAGGCGTTGGTGAGTTCGGCAACGCTTTCTCCTTCAAAGTTCACAAGTCCGTCAATGCCTTCGATTTTTCCGAAAAATACGCCGTCGGCTTCGCAGAAAGTGGTGCTGAAGCTATGAATCACCTCAGCCGAACACGGCAACAGCATTTCCTGAAAGATCGGATGACTTGAGTATCCCGATGGCATCATACCATTCGTCCTGCAGGTCGCCGCTTACCCATGTGGAAGATCCGAGAATATGGTTAAGCATAAGAGTGAAGTCCGGAAAGGAGATAATTTGCCCCGAAGTATGTAAAAACAACGGTCAATACAGCACAAAGCAGGTAGCAATGCAACACTTTGGGTTTTCTGAATACTCTGAGTTGTCTGCTGCCCCAATGAACCGGAACAGAATACACAAGGAGCATAACAAGCGCGCATGTTTCTTTCGGATCCCATCCCCAATATCGTCCCCATGACTGGTTGGCCCATATTGCACCTACAAATATACCTGCAGCTAATAAAAATACGGCAGGAACGAGAAAAATCCGATTGATACGGCATAATGAGTTGACAGTAATCTCATTTTTTGTCGCAAGTGCAGTTGCAGCAAGAATTGCCATAATAAGGAAAAAGACATAAGCGGTCATCACCAGCATTACGTGAAGTGACAACAGCGGGCTTGACAAAACCGGCATAAGCATGCCTATCCGGGGTGTGCTCCCACCCATAAGGCCGACAAACAAAGTCATGGCAGTAACCAATACAAATGCTCCTTTAAGCATTCTGCTTTTGGCTGCTAAAGAACAGATCAATGCGAACAATCCCATGAACAACATCATTTCCGGACCATTTGACAAAGGCAAATGGCCGCTTATCCACCATAGAGAGGCCATAAGATAAATGATATATAACATAAGAATGAAAACAACGGTAGTAACGCCACTTGTCATAATCTTTTTCAAACAGCATCCATTTATTGCGACATAGAGGTAAAATATACCTATGATTAGTGAAATAATGGCAGGGACAAGAAGGTTTGCAAACCTGTTGTATATCCGTTCAGCCTGCATAGCTGCGTCTGACGGCAGGTTTTCTTGGCCTGCGTATCTGATTTGTCCGATTTTCAAATCATCAATAATCCCGGCAGCGTCAATATTGCGTCCCATAAGCAGAAGTTTTTTTATATCAGGCATTGTGGTCTGCATAAACTCCCATTGTTCAAGGCTCATTTGTGACGGCCTCCTCCCGGTCAGCGAGAGCCATTCCATATGACCGTCAGCTGTTCTATATGGATATATCTTAAAAGCTTCTCCGCTTCCGAGCCAATTTATAAGAGCCCTCCTTTCATTTTCTGTTTTTTGTTTTTTCTCACTATCGTTTTCTTCAAGATGGTGTTCGGTATATTCACGTTCCCACGTATCGAAATAGAACAACCAACCGGACAAGACTTGTTCGGGCGTTAACCCCTGATATGACTTTGTGCCATATAATTTCTGGCTCACATCATATGCCATCGTCTGGAGAGGACAGATACGGTCATTCCAATATACATAAATTTTTCCCAGCTTAGCTGCCAGCGGCCGCTGCATGACGGGCATTGCGGGATTTTCTGCAGCATTAGCATTAAAGGCAATGAAACACAAGATTATGGGGACAGTCTTAGTCCCTGATTTCAAAAGAGAGCGCCATGGTGTGTTGCGTTGGAAAAAGAATCCGGCCATACCGATAAACAAAAGAGCATATCCAAAATATGTCATACCGGTTCCCCAAGGATCATAACTTATGGAAAGTCTTGTTGAATCGGCACTTATTCCCGACTGATAGAATCGCCAGCCGTCGATTTCCGCGACCTTGTTCATGGAAACGGTCACAGGCTTGTCTCCGATTATAAGATGGCTGCTGAAATCCATTGGAGTTGTCGTTCCGGGATAGAAATCAATATCGGTAGATTGCAGTTTTACAGAGAAAGGGAATCTGCTGTTGCCGGGCCCGGATTTTTTCACAAAATCAGTAGTCGCATCCTTGCCTTCGATGAGAGTGACCTCGCCTTGAATTCCATAATAATGAGTAACAATTGCCCCGGCCACAATAATGGCCAAGGCAATATGTATCAAAAGAGTAAGCGGTTGTCGAAACATGTCAGATAGCATCTACAAATCGGATGATGGCGTCACGATCTGCTTTCGGGAGCTTCCTGAATAATTCTATACTGTGTCGCGCATCACTTTGAGGTGAATAACCATGCCACATGATTGCTTCCAATGTTGTGCGTGCCCGGCAATCATGAAGACGATCGGCGGTGGGACTGCCGGTGACTTTCTGATGAAGCCCGCGTCCCCAGAGTGGTGTTGTACGGCACCATCCGCCCCTGATGTCGTTTGCCATTAGCAATTTGTGCTGCACCATGTCGGTGTAAGGCCAGATTTTCTGGTTGGGAAAGCGAGGTAATTCGTCACCTTTGAAAAATCTGTTGGGATCAACGATGACATCAGGGCCTGTGGTCCAGCTTGGCTTGTGACAATAATCACAGCCGATTTCGCTGAATAACTCCTTGCCCTTCAAGACATCCGGATCATCAATGTCGCGGACTGCCGGAACCGCAAGTCCACGGTGCCACACCATCAAATCTGTAAATTCATCATCACTCATCTCAACATCGAGGTTTTTGTCAGTAAGATACGATGTGATGCGGTCTTTCATGCTCCCCTCCCAATAAGAGGGATGGTTGTGGTTGGGATCGATACGGGTAATATAGTTATCGAACTCCGCCTGCACATCCGGATCTTCCGATGAATACTTCACGTATGTGCCAGCCGCATCAAGATAATGATATCTGCGGTCGGAGCGTGTCACATTAGTTATATTCCAGATTGCATTGGCACCTGCGGCATCCTGAAGCGGACCTCTGGAGAGAGCATATGTAAAACGGCGTACATATTTTGTTCCATCGCCCTGAACTGCATTGGCATACATTGAGGTCCAGTTGCCTCCGGCATAAAACGCCGGGTTTAGGCCGTTAGTAAGAAATCCATCGTTTTCTTCCTTGCGATACTGAGCAAGAATATCAGCTTCCGGGATTGCATCAATAAGACCTGTTCCATAAATGCCGATAGTGGACTCGAGTTTCACGGCATAATCAGTCGGAAGCTGATAGCCGCGGTTCACGACATAAATGGCATCACGGGGCATCGTGACTTCGGGATATTGAAGTGAATAAGCCTCACCGTCATCAAAACGGTTTCCCCATTCATCTGTGGCATTTATCCATCTTATCCTTATCTTGGATTCGTCAAGCGGTGCTTTGAAAGGAGCCACAGCATGGCTTTGAGGCATCCCCGACAACCACGGAACATAAGCCTCGGTCGCAGGATCATAAACGACCAAAAGACAGCCGTTGCCGATTTCATTGGTATTGAAACTTCCTTCCGGGAGCCTTGTGCCATGTCCATAATTAGGATGACAATGCACGCACGAAGTGCGGATATATACGGGACCCAATCCTGACCGGACACCAGTCTGATTGGCCATAAACGGTTTTTCAAACAATGCCTCACCGTTCTTGAAAGATTGGTAGAAACCTTGTTGTTCAACAGCCGGAGCCGGCTGTTCGAAGGCATTACTCGTACTCAGCAGCGTTGTGCCGAGTTTACCACCTGCGTAAAACCATTCCGGCAAGGATTTTTCCTCCGGAATGGGCTCGTCTTTAATCTCATCGTCCGAGCAAGACGGCAACAATGTTACGCTGGTAAAAAGAGCAAGCCCACAATATAATGTTGACTTTTTCATTTCTATCCTTCGTTATTGGCGAGTAATTACTGAATTGGCATTTTCAAGAGCTTCAACAAGTGTAGTTCCGGCGGCTTTCATTGCAGCTTCAGCGAGAGTGCCGGTAGCATTTTTTGCAAACGGTTCCGGAACAGCCTCGATAGCCGAAATAGCATTTTCTATCGCATTTCTCACTGCTGTATCGGTTTCAGGACTGATTGTCCTGATATAATCGCTCACTGACACATCACCTGATTTGCTTCCGAGATATGCGTTCTTTATCGAACGTATATTATCTGCGAAATCTTCAATCGAATTCAATGAATATGGTGACTCGATATAGTTTTTATCCTCCTGAGAGGAACCGATATGCGGACGTCCTATTTTTGTGTTGCCGACCTCATCGGCAATGTCAATGCATCCCTGTAAGATTTCTTCCGCGGCCTCCTGATAAGTTTTGAATCGAGAACCAGCCTGACCTGCATTCATCATTTCCCAGCCATAATTCTCACCATAGTCAAGTTCAGCTTCTTCAAGTATCTGCCGCTTTTCTCCGGATACGTTTTCAGTTCCTGCCCAACATGCTTCAAGGCATACACACTGCTGGCACAAGTCATCGGCGACAGCAACAAGGTATTCCAGCTCTTCCGGAGTGTAGTCAGTCGAATGGACCAACGATGTGTTCTCATCATCGCTTAGCTCGAAGAGCATATACTCTACGGCGTGGAATCCGATAAGGCCATAACCTCCGTTGTTTTCAAGCGACCACTGATTGCCGTTGCGGATCTGCACGAGAAGATTGTCCATTGCGGCCTTGTCAAGAGGCCATGAGTCGATATGGGGGTCGATATTGTGGTTGGCGGCCGGCCCGAATAGGAATGCCTCCGACAGTTCCCAATTTTTACGGGCTTCTTTCCACGCGTCACCTGCGGCCTTGATGTCATTTATAGTCAGTGTTCCCGCACCGTATTTCTCCTGTATGGTATGGCAAAGGTCGCGCATGCGGATTGCCGCATCAGCCATAGCGGAATAGGTCGGAAGCACGGTATGGTTCACATAGGCTACAGCAGCTGTCTGCAGAGTTTGCTCCTTCTGCGAGATGTCTGCGGGGATGGGGTCGTCGTTGTCTGAACAACTTGAAACAAGCAATGCAGACAAGCCCAGAAAAATGAATTTTGAAATCTTCATAGCTATAATATTGATTAGTTGAATACTTTCCATTACTTAAACCAGCCTACATAGGCTATGCCGATATTGACAGCCGGTTCGTTGTTGTATTTTTTATCCAGAATACTGTAAGTGTAATCGCCTTTGATTATTATTTGAGGCATTGGCATCCAGTTGATGCCGGCTGATATCTTGTTTCGTTTACACCACTGTAACGGTGTTCCGCTTTCCATCCTGGCCATTGAATCAAAGTAATCATATCTTCCAAAAACATAGAGTTTCTGACCGGATACTTTCATTCGGGGAATAAGCGTAAATAAATTGTATCCGGCTTCGACACCGGCCACAACAACGTCTGACGCCACTTCCTGACGCTTTGATGTGGAATTCTTTGACATCGAAATATTGAATTTACTTATATGAGCCGCATCACTCAGATGACCCCAGTCAAAGTTTCCACGCGCAAGAAAACCATAATCTTCATATTTGAAGTCAAAGGAAAGTATGGAGACGGTTCCGTGGATGCCCTTGTTTTTCTCGGAGTCGGTAGGATAAAGTGTGTTGCGGAACGAATTGCCGACATAACCGCTTAAACCCAATCTTAACCCTTTGACACTGTAATTATCAATCCTTCCGGCAAACGCATAGTTGTTGGCCATCTTGAATTCAAATGGAGACGCGGAGCCGTCATGAATCCAGCTCTGATTGCCAAAACGTTCGGAATCGAGACCGGGTAAAAACATGCCTATGTAAGACCAGTCTCCAGCACGACCGGATAACGAAATTGACACTTCGTGCCACGTGCAAGGGAAAATGGTATTCTCTCCCTCCGGACGATATACTCCGAAAAATTGATTCGGTTCATGATGCGCATTAGTAGCGCCAACCGGGACGACCTGCATGCCGGCGCGGAGCCTTAATTGAGGGAGAAATTCCTTCTGGATATAAAACTGTTCCAAAGCGACCTCACCACCTCGTTCGATTTCCTTCTCGTATTCTCCGGCTTCCTCGGTTTCTATTTCTACTGCGGATTCTGTTCCTCCGTGTTCAAATTCGATTTCCGATGAAAAAGACCATCCTTTTCCGAAATCATATCCGAGATAGACAACTACATGTGGCAAATCAAAACGCCCGTGACTGCCGTTATACTTGCCCGGTTCCGAATACCTCAGATAATTATCGCTATAGAAGTTGCGTGAGAACGCTACTTCTCCATATCCTCCGATATGCAATCTGTCCCAGGCGGTTATCTTTTTCTTGGCCTGCGTCAGTGCTATACTGTCGGCTTTCGTGAAAACAGCCGGCTGATCCGGATTCTGTGCCGTCATATTCAGCGTAGAACACAAAGCCGCTGCACATAATGTGATTAATGTTTGTCTAATCATTCTATCATTTTTTGTGCAAAGGTATCCAGATCCCTGATGCTCGACAATTCCCAAAAATATGGTTATTTTGCATATTCTCTCTTGTTTTACCATCCCCATATCAGGGGACGATCCGGCCTTGTTTACCGTTTGGGTAATTATCACATACCTAAATCAGGTATTCAACCCTAAAAGTAGGGGTGCATGCAGTTTGTGGTTAAATAACCTTTTGCCGGTTATACTTTGGCATATAGGGGCATCTAAATCAAGTTTCACTAATTTTAGGTATGGTGCAGATCATACAAAGACCGTAACTTTGCACAATAAACGAATCTTTTATAAATGATTAAACATCAGTCATCGTATTCCAGAAATGACAAGATGCGAGACATCATAAATGATAACAGCATCCTCCTGACAGTGATTAACCGATTTTCAATTTCATTGGGGTTCGGCGATAAATCAGTAGCATCCGTATGTATGGATAATGAGGTGGATGTCGACACCTTTCTTGCTGTCATCAACTTAATCAGCAAAAAAGACCTGACTGGTTATCATATCGCTATACAGCCATTAATCAAGTATCTCCGCAAATCGCACCATTACATTCTCAATTATACATTACCGGCTATTAAAAAATCTCTTATCGAGGGAATACAACAAACAAATACCTCTGAAATAGCTATGTTCATATTAAAGTTTTATGATGGCTATATGCAGGAGGTGAGAAAACACATGGAATATGAGGACAACGTAGTTTTCTCATATGTGGAAAATTTGATAAAAGGTGAGGTCAGGGATAAATTCCAGATTTCAGACTTCTCTTCCCGGCATGAACACATGGCGGGCACACTTGATGAACTGAAGGAGCTGTTTATATACCAGTACAATCAGGAGGATAACGATTTAATCAGCACAGCTTTGTTTCAAATAACCTTATGCGGCAATGACCTGATGTCACATTGCGAGATTGAGAACAAGTTGCTTTTTCCGGCGGTTTCTAAACTGGAAGAAAGTATCAAGACCCAAAATATTGTTCACAATGAAAATCAAATCATTGAAAAAAAGGAGCCTATTTTGGATAGTCTTACTGATCGAGAGAAAGAGGTCATTGCAGAAGTAGCACATGGACTGTCAAACAAGGAAATTGCTGATAAATTGAATCTGTCGTTCCACACCATTACTACCTATAGAAAAAACATCAGCTCGAAACTAAACATTCATTCCACTGCCGGACTTGTAATATTTGCCATTCTTCATCATTTGATTGAGATTGGCGATGCAAAATTGCCGAATTAACGCCTCAAAAATCGTCGCGTAAAGAATTTCGAAATCTCAACGCACATAATGTAAGAGGCTGCGCCGTAAACCTTAATTACGACACAGCCTCTTAGCCTTTTCACGAATTGCACACCTCTTAACCCTGCAATATGCTTTATTCTGCCGGATAGGGACATTACAAAAATCGCTGAAACTGTTTTAGTTTCAGTGATTTGCTTGATTTTGCCGTTTGGCTTTGTGACCCCGGTGGAGCCGGGATGTATCGTTGTAACTAAGTGGTATTCAGAATATTGAATGCCGTCATGTCCGTTGTTCACGAATTGCACACGACACTATTTCAATGTTCTTACCCATTATTCCGTTTGGGCAATACAGAGTTAATGCTTTTCTCCCGATTTTCAAGCATCTATGGCGTTAAAAATGCCTACTGATCGTGTTCAAAGCATGGCGGAAATCTGTTTTTCAACAGCAGTGCGGATGAAAGAGTTGATAGATACCCCCGCTTGTTTGGCAAGATAGGCCACACGGGTATGAATGTCGGGGGTAAGACGCACGTTCAAAGAGCCGGAATAGCTTTTGTGGGGTTCGATGCCTTCTTCGGCGCAGTAGGCAAGATAATCGTCAACCGCCTCGTGAAAGGCGTTGGTAAGTTCGGCCACGCTTTCGCCCTCAAAATTCACAAGACCGTCAATGCCTTCGATTTTTCCGAAGAAAACCCCATCGGCTTCGCTGAAAGCTACCGAGCCTATAAAATCTTTATATTTCAATGTATTCATATCAGTCCTTCGTTTTTAAGATAATCATAAACCTGTTTCATAACATACCCTTTGATGATATTGCCGGGGTGCGGCTTGTGAAGCATTATCGGCTTCAACCCCTCGCCTTTGAATATCATACGGGAGCCGGATGTCTTGCCCTTGTTGCCCGGAACGTATCCCAAAGCGACAAGCAGACGTCTCATTTCCTCCCATGTGAAATCATTGGGTAGGGCTGAGAATCGTGCTATCAGTTTTTCTTTTGTTCCCATTCGCTTGTAATCTTGGCGCAAAAGTAACTAAATTTTAGTTGCAAAACAAGTCTATGGATAGGAAAGTTCGTTATCGGGTGGGATAAAGGATCATGAAGGACTATTTCTCAGATAGAATATGTAAGAAGGAATTAAATGGGATGGTATTAGATTTGAATAAATTACAAAAATAGCGTGCAATTCACGCCTCTCAGTGACGGCTCTGGTATTGCCTTGTAGGAAAAACGTGACTGCACGCTATGCTTGCGCATAGCATAATCAGCACGCATTTGTTTCCTACAGTGTCCATTTACCAGATTTTCACTGAAACCTATGCGATGTTATGTTATGCAAAGCTGTGCGAAAGAGCAGCTTTTTGATTTCATAAACCCTGTCGGCGTTATGTGCCGTATGGTTGTAACTTATTATCGGTTGTGCCGACTGTATGACGGCATTGGCAATCATGAAAATGAATGGTGTATAGTAACAGGCAATGCCGAAAGCCCCCACGCCGTCGTCACCGAGATAACGCATAAAGACATAGTTACCGACAAAAGCGAGTATCGCAAGCATGAGTTCTCCCAAAAGACTTGGCGAACCGATGCGGCATTGGTACAGGAGGCTTTTGAGTATCTCCTTGAAACTGTTGCGTCGTATTGGCGATAGACTGAAATGAAGATGTCTGGCATAAAAAACTATATACACCACTGCAATCAGACCTCCTGTGACTATGGCGATGCAGGTAGAAAATGCCACTCCGACAAGTCCGCGCTCCAGCACATATATCATTAGCCAATCTCCTCCGAGTGTCAGAATGGCGGTGATTATGTTGCACCACATGGCTACTTTCGGAGCTCCGTCGAGCCGGATTATGAACAGACCTATCGCGCTCCACATCTGGAACACGAAGCACGGCATGACAAACACAAGATAGCCTCTGACCAACGGCAACAAATGTTCCGACGCGCCGAAAAGCCTTGCCGTGGCATCGGGAAAGCACATCACGGCGACAGATACAGCAACGGTTATCAATGTGGCGAATGAAAATGCCACGGCTACATGAAGTCGGGCTTTGTCTATGCGTGAATTGGCAAGCATAGCCGATGAAACCACCGAGCATCCGGCTCCAAGCATAAGACCCAGACCGGAAAAGACCATCCATAATGGCACCGTTATGTTTACAGCCGCAAGACCGTCGCTGCCTATCCCATGCCCTACGAAGGCCCCGTTGATGGCTGTCACGGCAGCCATGCTCATAAGACCGAGCAGAGTGGGAAAAAACAGCTTGCAGAACAACTTTGTTATGTCGTCCCGGCCCAAATCCATTGCTTGTGTTCTGATTTACCCATTGTCTTTTTTATCCTTATTTTTCAGCGTGCAAAGTTATGAAAGGTCTTTTGGATAGGCGTTTACATTTTATTGCGGTGTTGGGTGCATTAAGTTCGATGTCGGCTCGGCTTTTGCCTTTGGACATACCCTTTGCCGCAACCCACATATCGGGATTGACAGTCCGGTTGATGTTCAGCTCCGCACGTTGACCCGCGATTGTGATACGCAGGATAATCGGCACCTCGCCGTTGCGTAGCACCCGCGCCTTTCGTGCGATAAAGGTCGCATTAAAGAATTGCTGATTCTTCATACTTTGATGTGGTTTAGTGTTACATTAAAGTTACAAAAAAAATTCTCAGTTTTGCAAACTTCAAGGCAACGATTTGAAAAACACATCAGTACGAGTATCCGAGGGTACATTCGAGGGTACAATCGGGTGTCCGATAAAAAATGTACCCTCAAAGGCTGGTTCGACACTATAATCTGAGAGGTCTGGAAGCGGTGTAAACTCTTGAACTATAGCGTTCAGAACCCTCGCGAGGGTACAATCTCCGCTCCTGTTGGCGATGTACCCTTTTGGGACACCCCGCCACTTCAATATTCTGCGTAGAAACGCCGATTAGGGATAACGAAAAACCTCCGAAATCGTCTGGATTTCAGAGGTTTTCTGCATTTTGATGTTTTGTTTTGTGACCCCGGAGGTTTCGGGGATATATGTTGAAAATTGCTGATAACCAAATAATTATCTTGGTCTGTATGAGTTCATTCACACATCACTCATACCGCAATTTCAATGTACTTCAACATTTAGTCATGTTGTTTACTGCAAAGGTAGTCATTTTTCCGCAATATCCAATGCGCCACTATGTTAAAAACACTTTTCATTCACACGATTACCCCGTGGACGCTATCTTTGGAGGCAATTAGGTTCAAGACGCATGGCGACGTATAAAATCGGCTTCCACTCACAGTAATACACATGGTCTTTTATGATGAAAAATGCGGAGAAAAACATATTGCGTTATACCACTGCAATGCAAAATGTTATCCTCATTATTCAGCATATCCATTTTCCTAAGTCTAAAATATTTCGATTTTGGAAAATGGTACATTGGTAGATATAGTTACTGCCAAAGGGTTTCGTTCTCCCAGTCGCATGGAAAGCCCATCGCAACGGTATCAACTTTGGGATATTCGGTAAGCAGTGACTTAAAGCGGGCTACGAATGTGTTTTGAGGATTTACAGCTTGAAGGAAATACAATATAATTGACAGGATGTAATACACCCTCTTTGTATCTTGCGGAGTATTTATAAATGGCAGATGTGTGTTGCGGGGTACAAGTGCATTAATACTCAAACGACGGTTCCACAACCGGCTGTGATGGGCGCAAATATTCCTAACATATACGATTGAATGTAGCCAAGACTCCATAACTGTATCTGTCAGACCATAGAAACGTGCCACTTTTCGTCGTGCGTGACCTGCGTTAAGCCATTTGTACATCATAGACAATGTTCCAAATGAACTTATCTCAAATGTCATCCAACTTGGCGGGAAGTTATTGGAATAACGCTGTTGGAAGCCAATAATGGCATCATCATCGCTCCTGCGCAATTCAGTTTGTAAATTTGTCAGCAAAATGGCGTGACGGTTTGCGTTACGAAAATTAGCCGGATTTTCAAACCAATATATACCGGCCTCGTCACCCATTATCAATGACAGTTGTGTACGGATTGACACCTCAATTTTTTCCAACTCCGAGCAAATCATCTTTCGCAATGCCGAGTCAAATTTATATAGCGAGTAGGCATCTTCAAAACTTGCTCCCTCCTTGAAATGGCGCGAATGAGGCTGGCGTAATGGCATAAGGTAGTTTTTCATTCGGAAAAGACTGATATTTTCCAGAATGTGCTGTGCTTTGTTCTCATCGGAGAAATTCAGCCCCTCCGATTTTAGAAGTCTTATTTGTTCTGCAACCGAGATCTGCGGTTGATTATAATGTGGAAGTGTCATAAAAATAAAAAACTTACCCTGAGCGCGCTGTTCTTACGGGAAGCGGGGTAAGTATGTTACTGCAAATTTAGTGCTTTTATTTGGAATAACAAAATCTAAGTCAAAGATTTCGCGCGATTTCGCAGTTTTCAAGATTTTTATTGCGTTTTGTACTTCGGAAACGGGTAGAGGCGTGGCGGCTCACGGTGTCTGCGTCGGTCGTGCCGTCAGATGGTGACGGTGATCCGGCGGGTCACTGACACCATCTGACCGCACACCGACTACGGGAGAAGGCTACACACCGATTTGCCTCAACGCCTTGTGAGGATGCGCCGGGGTCGTCGCTTCCCTCGCAAGACTCCAATCGGCCAATCCGTGTGCTTGACGCTTTCTCCTTGTAATGAATTTGAGCCGTCACGCCACTATCCGTTTGAATTGACCCACGGGAGCAAGAAAGCGGTTGCCTCCGTTCACTCCGCAGGCTCCATGTACGGCGACACCCGCATACTTGCCCTGATCCGGGGCATCATTTTATCTCATAGGCTTCCATTTTCAGTATGTCTGCCGTTCAATGTCACCACTGGGGGGCTGCGCCAGCTCTCTGTTTCATGCAGAGTATAATCACCGTTCAAAGTTTATTCGCTCGGAATTGATGAACACGCCGGGACGGGGTATTCTCTGACATTCGCACGAAAAAATCTCCACAGCTCCCGTTGGTCGGTAGTATTTTTTCGTGCGAGTGCCGAACA
>CAJJOX010000004.1 GCA_905193485.1 uncultured Porphyromonadaceae bacterium
AAGGCACCCCGAGGCTGTCGGCGGCAGCCCCCACGGCCTTGAGAGTAGCGCGGTCGATATGTTGTAACAGTTTGTCAATCATTCAAAATATGTGATTTCTTCCGGTGCGTTTGTCAGGCAACGCATTCCATCGGATTCAACGACATAGGTGTTTTCAATTCCCACGGCACCGGTGCCGGGAATAACGAATTTAGGTTCGATGGCCACGACGTTGCCTTCGGCAAGGATGTCGTGACTGCGTGGAGCGACCACAGGGCGCTCATTGATCTCGATGCCTATGCCATGACCTACAAATCCGGCTTTCTGCCTGTGTCCCATAAAATATTCGTGCAGCCGCGCATCGCGCGCCATGTTCACGGCAAGCTCATACAAAGTGCGGGCCTCGACCCCGGGACGGCCGGCCTCTGCGATGGCATGACATATATCCATCGAACACTTATGGGCCTTCAACGCAAGTGGCGCAAGTTTTTCGACGGCGAACGTACGTGTCATGTCGGTCATATATCCGGTGTAGTTGCCGTTCGCATCGACCATAACACTGTCGGAAGGCTTTATGATCGAACCGTTTACGCCCACAGGGAGTGATGGGTCAAGACCTTCCCCGCCCATAGCGAAGTCATATGGCGTCGGAGTGTCGGCATTCTCGCCCACAAGTATGTTGGCCATGAAAAGCTCCATCGAGTTTCCGCTGATACGGAACTGCCCGAGGCAACCTTCGAGACGTGACACACGCTCTATCTCGACCTGCAGCTCAAGGTCGGTCATTCCTTCCTGATAAAGATGAGGCACACGCCGGTAGACACGCTCCTGCTTCACACCGGAAGCACTTATCAACTCTATCTCACGCTGCGTTTTCACTGCACGGGCAGCCTCCATCATTGGCGAAGCGTTGACCACACGGGCTCCGTCAAACACATGCTTCAGACGTTCGATATCGCTATATGATGTCACATCCAGTTCAAGGCCGATGGATGCAGGCATGTTGAGTCCGAGCGTTTCGACAATCTGCTCGGGTTTGCGCACATACACCACTCCGTCGCCCTCAAGACCCACAGGCCTTCGCACAAACATCAGCGGCATGCCATGGAGCGGAAGATAGACATATCCGGCAAACACACGTCCGGTGAGGTAATAGATGTTGGCGTTGTCGCTTATCAGCAACGCATCCGTGTCGTTCATCTGCGCACGCACTTTCTGCAGGCGCGATTCAAACTCCGATTGTTCGAGCAGTAACAAACGTTTCATTGTCGTAAGATTTTAGTCAGAGAGAAAAAAGCGTGCGACGTCGGCAAACGAAGCAGCGCTGAAATCGGCATCGTCACATTGACCGAAGCCATAAGTCACATGCATCATCGGCAGTCCGGCGGCGTGTGCGCTCAGGCAGTCGCCTTCGGTGTCGCCTATATAAACAGGCGTCTGAAGAACGTGTTTTTCTACAAGTCGGGCGATGTTGCCTTCTTTGGATAGTCCGGTCTGTCCGTGAGTGAGCGTGTCGATGAAGAATGGACGCAGACCGGTATAGTCAAGGAAATAGTCAAGTCCGTGCACTCCGCAGTTGCTCACCATCATCAGTCTGTAACGCGAGGCAAGCTCCGGAATAAATTCAGCGACGCCGTCATAAAGCCGACCGCCGCGCACCGGCATCAACTCTGCATCGGTATGACCAAGCTCGACAGCAAAACGATCGCGGTCGAGTGTGGCCGGTGCAAGCCGCTCCATGATTGCCTCGATCGGCATGCCCATACATTCAATCAGCTGATCGCGCGTGACAGTGGCATCGACCCCCATGCGGCGATATGCTTCATTCCAGATATCACGATAGGTGTCGACGGCATCCCATAACGTGCCGTCCATGTCGAAAATCAGGCTGTCGAATCGTTTTGTCTGCATACTTTCGCAGTTAGTTTTGTCTGCGGCGCCGTGGCCGTCTGCCATTTTTCACAATGTGACTCATGGATTCTCGCTTTCGATTATAATACCGATCTGTTCCAGGCCGCGCACGGTGTCGACACGCATCACATGTCGCAGTTTAACGGTTGACGTGCCTGTAATGTTCACTATGCTGTCAAACGGGGCGGAACATTGGTAGGAATCGCCTATGCCCTTGCCGAGCCACCTGCCGTAGCTGTCTGCCATCACAATGTCGACTGTGTCGCGGATTTCGGCGCCGGACAGATCAGTGCGGCTCACTTCAATCCACAGGTTGCGATAAGGAAAATCATCGTTGTGGCGAACTGCCACCGAAATCCGTTTGCCTGTTGGAGCAAGGCTGTCGGTGGTGACGGCGACAGTGTCGCCATAAGCCCATCCCGACGGCGGCAACTGAGTGAACCGGCCGAAACTATCGGCCGGATCGCCACACGCGCTAATAATGGCTGAAAGGGCGATGACAACAATAATGGATATGACGCCTGACGCTTTATTCATCTTTATTCGTTCGCTGTCCGGGAGTATTGCCGTTGTCGGTCCGCTCTTTGCCGCGAGACTGACGGCGGCGATTGTCGCGACGCTGTCTGTCGCCGTCATTCGGCTGACGCTTATCCCGGCTATCGACCGTTCCGGCTGTTTCCTGAGAAGACGAAGAGGCGGAGGCGTCGGAAGACGACGCGGCGGTCTGCCCTGAAGATGGCTTCGTTTTTTTACGTTTTTTCTTTTTCTTGCTGTCAAAACGCGATATGTTGTCCTGATCAAGAAGATCGGCGTAAGCTTTTTTCTCCTGAGGTTTTTCGCTATCTGCCAGCAGCGAAAGCGGCTTCTCCCCCTCTTTATTGAGGGCTATCACTTCAAACGCGCGGTCGGCGGGGATTGTGGTGAGATTGGCGGGAATATTTTTATCGGTGCTGTATGTGACAAGCCTGTTGAACACATCATATTTGAAATAATACCATGTGTTATCGGCCGTTTCGAGCCGTACGTCTTTTCCCGGGAGCCGTTTGAGAGCCTCGACATAGGCGTCGACCTCAAAGTTAAGGCAGCATTTCAGCTTGGCGCATTGTCCGGCGAGTTTCTGCGGATTGAGGGAGATGTCCTGAAAACGTGCCGAAGCCGTACCGACCGACACGAAGTTGGTCATCCAGCTGGCGCAACAAAGGGCGCGGCCGCACGGACCTATGCCGCCGATGCGGCCGGCTTCCTGACGCGCGCCGATCTGTTTCATCTCGATTCGCACTTTGAAAGCGTCGGCAAGCACTTTGATGAGCTGGCGGAAGTCGACACGTTCGTCGGCTATGTAATAGAAAATGGCTTTGTTTCCGTCGCCCTGATATTCTACATCGCCGATTTTCATGTTGAGATTGAGATCTTCGGCTATCTTGCGGGCACGTATCATCGTGTCGTTTTCCTTGGCCTTTGCCTCTTCAAAGCGCTCGAGATCGGAGGGTTTGGCTTTTCGAAGCACCCTCTTGATTTCGGCATCATGCTTGATGTTTGACTTTTTCATCTGGCGACCCACAAGCGGACCGGTAAGAGTCACCTGCCCGATATCATGGCCGGGGGTCGATTCCACAGCCACTATATCGCCTATTGCGAGGGGGATATGGGTCGAGTTGCGGAAGAATCCTTTGCGGGTGTTTTTAAACTGCACTTCAACGATGTCGCAAGAGCCCTTGACACCGGGAATGTCGGCAAGCCAGTCGTGGCAGAACAATTTGCCGCGAGGCACGGAATATCCGCGTGATCCGCATCTGCCGTCCGCACCCGATGATTCAGGCCGGCCTTTGCGCGTTTCGTCGCCGGGCGTTTCGTTATCGTAAGTCATAGTTGCGCAAAATGATGTGGTTTATTTTGCGAAGCTCACGGAACGTGTTTCGCGGATTACGGTGATCTTCACCTGACCGGGATAAGTCATTTCGTCCTGTATGCGTTTTGCTATTTCAGCCGATAGTTTTTCGGTTTCGACGTCGTCGATTTTGTCGGCGCCGACAATCACGCGGAGCTCGCGTCCTGCCTGAATGGCATAGGTCTTGATCACGCCGGGATATGAAAGGGCAAGCTGCTCGAGGTCGTTGAGGCGCTTGATATAGGCTTCGACCATCTCGCGACGGGCACCGGGACGGGCGCCGGAAATAGCGTCGCACACCTGCACTATGGGCGCGAGAAGCGATGTCATTTCGATCTCATCGTGATGGGCGCCGATAGCATTGCAGATCTCAGGTTTTTCCTTATATTTTTCAGCAAGCTTCATACCCAGCAGTGCATGGGGCAATTCGGGCTCTTCATCGGGCACTTTACCTATATCGTGGAGAAGTCCGGCTCGACGTGCCTTCTTCGGATTGAGGCCGAGCTCCGACGCCATAACCGCACACAGATTGGCCGTTTCGCGTGAGTGCTGAAGAAGATTCTGTCCGTAGCTGGAACGATATTTCATTTTTCCCACCAGACGCACGAGTTCGGGATGCAGCCCGTGAATGCCAAGGTCGATGGTGGTGCGCTTGCCTGTTTCAATAATTTCCTCTTCTACCTGACGACGCACTTTCGCGACCACTTCTTCGATACGGGCTGGGTGGATGCGACCGTCGTTGACAAGCTGATGCAACGCCAGACGTGCGATCTCGCGGCGAACAGGATCGAAGCCTGAAAGCACAATTGCTTCAGGAGTGTCATCGACAATAATCTCGATGCCGGTCGCAGCCTCGAGCGCGCGGATATTACGACCCTCACGGCCTATGATGCGCCCTTTGATTTCATCGGAATCGATCTGGAAGACAGTCACGGAGTTTTCGATGGCCGTTTCTGTCGCCACTCGCTGAATCGACTGCACCACAATGCGTTTCGCTTCCTTGTTTGCTGTAAGTTTGGCTTCGTCCATAATATCGTTGATATAGCTCTGGGCGGCGGTTTTGGCCTCGTCTTTGAGAGATTCGATGAGTTTTTCCTTAGCCTCTTCCGATGAAAGCCCCGACATGCGCTCAAGTTCGTCCTGCGCGTGACGTATCATGTCGTCAAGCTCATTCTGCCGTGACTCGGCAGCTGCCATCTGCTCGTTGAGGCGGTTGCGCATCTGCTCGTTTTCATTGCGCGTGCGCTGGTTTTCGCTCTGCTGCTGGTTGAGCTGCAGCTCGCGCTGCTTGAGCTTACCCTCCATCGACTGCACTTTTGACATGCGCTGAGAAGCCGTTTTTTCAGCCTCTGAAACGATCTTTAGTTCTTCTTCGCGTGCTTCGAGAAGCTTGTTTTTCTTAATTACTTCGGCTTCGTTTTCAGCTTCGGCTATTATGATTTTTGCACGGCTGCGCGACATGTTGCGTTGGGCTATCACAGTGCCGACAATGCCGACCGCCAGCGCTAACACCGCGACCACGATATAGATCAGTAATTCTGCGTCCATTGGTTTTTATATTAGGTTAATATGAGTTGATATATAAAAAATTTCCGCTCCAATGCCTGTCGGCTGACTCCGGCTGCGCACCGTGTGCCGTGACAATAACGACACACGATCCTGCATCCTCAGTCAACCATCGGTCATCGTGCGGGATCAAGATTCAAACCATTCATGAAAGCCATATGCGGCCGTCGGGATTTGTCAACGCTCTCTTGCGCATTCCCTTTCAGCCATTTATAGCGACAATCGATTGCCGTGATATATTTCAACCTACATTCTCCTGCCGGTTGCCCGCCGAGGGTAATCCGGTGTCAAGCAGTCTGTCGATCTCGGTTTCAAAGCCGTCAAGCAATGCTTCTGTCTGCTTTGCATATGACGAAAGGTTGAGATAACCTTTCGCGAACAGCAATGTCACCTTCGCCATTATTTCATCAGTTTCACTGCCTGCGAATCGTCTGAGATACGATTCATAGGCATGATTGATTTCTTTGGCCGCCTCGCGAAGCAACAATTCCTCCTCCGGCCTGACAGTCAGACTGAGGCGGACATTGCCTATGCGGAGCGTTATATCAAGTTTATCTTTCATCGCATCATTCACTTAGCTCATTGATGCATTTGTCTATGTCCCGCAATAATTCAGCAAAAAATTTACGGCTCCGTTCAACATCCTCTCGGCGCGGCGACAATGTGGTCACCACCTGCAATTGTTCCAATTGCTGCCGAAGCACACTGATCTCTCGGTCTTTGCGCTTGATTTCCAGTTCGAGGTCATTGATCCGTGACTCCGCTTCACGCCGCGCATCCTCCGTTCGGGCATAGCGCTCTACGAGTAGCTGCGCTTTACTCTTCAGGCTGTCAAGACGTTGCTGCAGATTACCGGCCATTTTATGCTAAATTTTTACAAAAGTAACAAATATTTTTTAGATCCGGCTATTTTTCAGTTTTTTTTTCGACACCCGGCTGCGGCATAAGCGATAGATGCTCGGATTACAGGTGCGATATCAGCGGATACCCGAAACGATCAACGGCCGGTATGTCAGCCGGCGTATGCCCGATCGCAGAATACTCCGGGTGACCGATGCGGGGATACGTTCAGAAACGGCGTTGACACCTGTGCGGCTCAGATGTCGGAGAAGCGACGCTGTATCGTCGAACTCTCTCGTCATAGTTTCCGCATTGATGCTCACTTCACGGAACCCGACTTCAGACATCAGCCGGCTCCATTGTCCGACAGAATAATAATTGGGGGTGGATGGGAGGAATGGCATGAGTTCGGGAAAATTGTCGGGATCGAAAGTCGACAATGCAAGCAAGCCGTCATGACGAAGCACCCGGTGGCAATGACGCACAAAGGCGGCAGCACTGTTGAACCATTGCACGGCTGATGAGCCGGCTATCAGGTCGCGGGATTCGTCGGATTCTTTACAGATCCTTATTTCGGCGTCACATTGGCGATGCACTCCGGGCAACGACTGTGGAATTGCGACAAGATCCCAAAGTTCAAGACGAGGCTGTCCGGCAAGTGCCGCAAGTTCTTTAGTCAGGAAGCCTGTACCACAACCGACCTCAAGCACATCGCTGACGCGACGACCGGCAAGACGCTCTCTGATGACGCCCGCCAATCGATGCGCCACATGACGCTGCACGTCGGCTTCACAGTCATAACTGTCCACCGATCCGCCAAATCGCCGAGCTACAAGCGGTTTGTTGACGATCAACCGATCGATGAGCGAATCAAAATCAGGCAAGTGCGGCTCGTCGACACATCTCACATCCGGATGTCCTGACCATGCGCGCAATTGATTGTCGGCAGGTATGATCATATCCCGTTTCCCGACCACGACAATATCCCATAGATTCATTTTTTCCCGGCAATGCCCTATAGCCGCAATAGCCCGCAGCTCATGATCAAGCCGGTCAACCGGTCGCTGAACCCAGCCGCCCGACACCAATGCCGCAAGACGCTGTCCGGAACCGCACATACGGCGGTTGAATTTCGCCATCACCGCAGGCGACAGATTATCAAGCGTACCGCGGAAAATCGCTTCGGGAATTCCGAAATTATCGTCAACCGGACAAAGCGTGCCGTTGACAGCTATCCTCGCTGTATAAGGCAATTGCGGATTTTCACTCATGAACAGTGTGGCCGCAATCACACCAAACGACCAGCCGACAACACAGATCTCATCGTAGGCATTTATCATTTCAAGCTGTTCGGTGTCAGCACCCGTGCGATGATCAAACGCAACAGCAACATCATAGCCCGTCGGGGCCACGGAAGCAAATATATGCTCGTCCATAGCCCAGCCGGCAAATATCAGCAATAGCCGCGGCGACGATTCCTCATGTGTAAGCTTGATATTCATCGACAATCGGATATATAATCACACAGCGCGTCGGCAAACCGTGAAACCATTGGCATGTCGAGCGCGGCATTAAGGCTGATGCGCAAGCGCTCGGTGCCGGGCGGGACGGTCGGGGTGCGTATCGGCAACACTTTGAATCCGTCATCGCGCAAATGATCCGACATCAACACTGTCGCTTTTGCATCGCCCACAATCAGAGGCGTTATATGACTCGGAGCAGACGCAGTGAGCGCCGGAGCCACTTCGGTGATACGTCGGTGCAGTTCGAAAGCCAGATCATGCAGATGTTTCCGTTCGGCATCCATCTGCGTCATGTGCATGAGCACGAAACGTGTCCAGGCACAGTTGACAGGAGGGATGACGGTAGAGAATATAAAACTGCGGGCACGGTTTAACGCATATTCACGCAGTTCGGCCGATGTGGCGGCAAAGGCGCCTACCGATGCGGCTGCTTTGCCGAATGTGCCGATCACGACATCGATCTCGTCGGGAGCTTTAGACGCCTGTACAAGGCCAAGTCCTTGCGGGCCGCATACACCGAAAGCGTGCGCTTCGTCGACATACAGCATCACATTGCCGTAGCGGCGGCGCAAGTCGATCAGCGTGTCGATGTCGGCTCGGTCGCCATCCATGCTGTAGACCGACTCGACAGCCACAATCACACGGTCGAAAGCGTCATGCTCTTTTGTGAGAATTCGCTCGAGGTGATTGAAATCGTTGTGGGCGAAGCGACGAAACGGCGCGCGCGACAGCACCATTCCGTCGATCATGCTGGCATGCACCAGCTTATCGGCCAGAATAAGCGTGCGCGGTTCCGAAGCAAGCGCCGAGAGCATGCCGGTGTTGGCATGGTATCCGCTGTTGAACAAAAGGCAGGCACGACCGGCATAAAGATCGGAAAGCGCGGCCTCGAGCAACGAATATTCTTCCTGACCGGCGGCCAGAAGCCTCGATGCCGACGATGTCATTGCCGTGCGGCGCGGGTCGAGCTGTGTGAAAAAAGCCTCTGTGAGATCTTGACGCGCAGCCAGACCGAGATAGTCGTTCCCGGAAAGATCCGTCAGATTTCCGGCATACATGCTGTCGGCCGGGAGGCTGCGCAGATTGCCGGAAGCGCGAAGCCGGGCAAGCGTTGTTTGATAGGCATTCATCTCAGCCACGGATTATAGCGATCATCTCGTTGGCGAGTGTGGAAAGATCATCATCGGATATGATGTATGGCGGCATGATATACACACGCGTGCCGAAGGGTCTGACCCATATGCCCCGCTCGACACATTGTCGCTGGAATGAGGCTATGTCAACCGGTTCATTCATTTCCACCACACCGATAGCGCCGAGCACACGCACCTCTTTCACTCCCTTTATATCGGACGCAGGCGCCAGCAGTTCTTTGAAACGGTTTTCAATATGGGCGATGCGCGACTTCATATCCTGTGCGTTGAGCAGCTTAAGCGAAGCTATGGCTATGGCACATGACAGCGGATTGGCCATAAACGTCGGGCCATGCATCATCACACCGGCCTCGCCACGCGAGATTGTATCGGCCACATCACGTGTGGTAAGCACTGCGCTCATTGTCAGGTAGCCGGCCGTAAGGCCCTTGCCGATGCACATAATGTCGGGCTCCACACCGGCATGTTCCCACGCAAACATGCGGCCTGTGCGCCAGAATCCGGTGGCGATCTCATCGAATATCAGATAAACGCCATATCGGTCACACAATCGGCGGGCCTCGACAAGATATTGCGGATGATAGAAATACATTCCGCCTGCGCCCTGCACTATCGGCTCAAGAATCAGAGCGGCAATCTCGTGATGATGCTCTCTAAGCGTTGCCTCGAGCTCATCCATCGCAGAGGCGTCCCAATCGGCGCCGAACTTCACACGTGGCTGTTCCACAAAGAATCTTATGGGCAACGCCGGACCGAAAGCGCCGTGCATCCCGGTGACCGGGTCGCAAACACTCATGGCATTCCATGTATCGCCATGATAGCCCGACCGTATGGTCACGAAATTAGTCTTTTCATGCGATCCGCTCTTTGACACAGCCGCCTGCACGGCCATCTTCATGGCCACTTCGACCGCCACCGACCCGGAGTCGGCATAAAACAGATTGCGCATCGAAGGCGGAGCAGCCGCAAGCAACATTTTGCCGAGTTCGATGGCAGGCTCATGCGTCAGACCGCCAAACATCACGTGGCTCATCTTGCCGAGCTGCGATTCGGCAGCGCAATTGATTTCATGATTGTTATAGCCATGTATGACGCACCACCACGACGACATTCCGTCGATAAGCTCACGCCCGTCGGCAAGCTTCAGCCTCACGCCCTTGGCACCGATCACCTTATACGTAGGCAATGGATCGATAGTCGAAGTATAGGGATGCCAAAGATGTTCCCGGTCCCAAGAGTCACAAAGCAGATTTTCTTCCATAATCAATGCATTTCATTTATCGGTTAGCCGATGCGAAACCGACAAGGCTTCGCGCCGGGCATAGAAACCGGCTGCAAAATTACAATTTTTTGCAGACCTTCGCAAGGTGACCGACCGGCGGTGACGGAAACATGTCAAAATATAAAATGGAAAAAATCCGCAAACAATGTCTTGCAACGATTGCTTGCGGATTTTCAAGAGTGTCCGAGATGAGATTCGAACTCACACAGCCCAACGGCCACTACCCCCTCAAAGTAGCGTGTCTACCAATTCCACCACCCGGACAGGCGTTTCAGACATTCGTCGGAAATGGAGCGAAAAACGGGACTCGAACCCGCGACCCCGACCTTGGCAAGGTCGTGCTCTACCAACTGAGCTATTTTCGCGTTGGGCTTTCGGGTTGTTTTCCCTTTTGCGATGCAAAGGTAGACATTATTTTCAAACCGGCAAAATTTTCAGCGATTTTTTTACGCCTATTTTTCTAAATAGACGTCACAAGACACTTTACAGCCGCTTCCTTAAATAAAGATTCCACGCTAAGAAACTGTTTAAAATTATTTTCAATGAAGTTTGAGAGGAATTCTTGAGCTGATTCCACATTTGCTAAATTATCTTCATAGCCTTGGCCACACGGCATGCTTCCACCGAATTTTTCACCCGGAGTCTGGCAATTATTTCCTGACGGTGACGGCTTACGGTGTTTTTGCTTATCGACAACATCCCGGCAATGTCGGCACTGCTCTTCCCCAGATCGATCAGGCGCAACACTTGCTGCTCTCTTCGGCTGAGAATCAATACGTCAGACGCTGCTGTAAGCGACTCACACACACCGGTAAGGGAATTGACAACGACACTTCTGCCTGCAAAATCAAACACATCCCGTCCATACAGACACAACGCATAGACGATCGTGTCGCGATCATCAGCATAAATGTAATACATGCGGTGAACCACACTGATCATATCGCCGTTTGCCGCCGTCATACGCAATCTTGAAACCAGATAATAATCAGGCCGTTTATGCCTCGGGGTATGGCGCAGAAAATTGAAAAAACGCAATTCGGCAAGATATTTTTCTTCCCGCTCGTTCTCCGACATCAGATCAAGGATCGCCTTTTCCCATATCGAATTCTCTTTTATATAGTTTCCGATACCCAAAAATTCGCCGAACCTACCGGGAAATATACGGCTGATCCCCTTTTTTAAATCGCTGACAACCGCTATGACATTTTCTATTTCAGCCACATATCCGGCATAATTTAACAAGCCTTCCATTTCCGGTTTTTGGGACGCTCCGGGCTGCTTTTTCAGAAGTCGGTCGATTTTAAGAAGATTGCTCATGCAAAAATGGTTATTAATAGTCATTGATTACTATTATGCAAGTGATTAACTTTGCAAAGTTAATAAATCAAACTGGTTATACCTCAATATGAACAAACGATCTCTACCACTGATCCTGTCACTGATGTGCGGACTGTCACTGCCTGCACAGACACTTGAAAAAATGAATTGGTTCAATGAACCCGCTCAATGGAGCATATCGGGAAACAGTCTCTCGATGTCGGTAACGCCCAAAAGCGATTACTGGAGAATCTCTCACTACGGTTTTACCGTAGATGACGCACCATTCTATTATGCCGAGTATGGCGGCGAATTTGAGGCCAAAATGAAAATATCGGGCGACTACAAAGTGCGATTTGACCAAGCAGGCATGATGATAAGAATTGATCATGAAAACTACATCAAGGCAGGCATAGAATATGTCGATGGAAAAATGAATCTCAGCACCGTAGTGACGCATCACACATCTGACTGGAGTGTAATCGCACTGGACAAAGCGGTCGACCACATATGGATAAAAGCTGTGCGCAGAAAGGATGCGGTCGAGATTTTCTATTCATTCGACGACAAGGAATATGTCATGATGCGGAATGCATGGATGGAAGCCAACCGCCCCGTCAACGACGATCTGACCGCCGATCCGTCAGCCTATCTCACCGGCGGCATATGGACAAAAGGCAAGAAGGGCTTCGGCCCCGGATGCATACAGGTGCGCGCCCGTCTGGGCAAAGGAGCCGCAGGCGCATGGCCGGCCATCTGGATGATGCCGTTTGCAGAGGATACAGGATGGCCGGAATGCGGCGAAATAGACATCATGGAACGCCTCAACCACGACAATATGGTCTACCAGACACTCCACTCCAACTATATAACCAATCTCGGACATAAAACACCGCAAAACTCCATGACCACGGATGTCGATCCAGACCGGTTCAACATCTACGAAGTGCAGATCTGGGAGAACGAAGTGAAATTCTATATTAACAATAAGCTCACGCTCAGTTATCCCAGGATAAACGGAGGCGCCAGCGGCCAATTCCCGTTCTACAAGGAATGGTATCTGATCATCGACATGCAGCTCGGCGGATCATGGGTGGGCGCCGTCAACCCAAAGGAGCTGCCGGTTGAGATGGAGGTTGACTGGGTGCGCTACTACACTTACTATTGACCCCGCATTCCGCAACACCGCGGACAATCCACATAACCCCGCGCTAAATCCAAACCGCCCGGAGGATTGTTATAGAATCGGAACGCCGACAAGGCATTCCGGTTCTATTTTTTCTACCATATGCCCAGACACAACATTTTTACCGATCTTCTCACTGTGCTACAGGTGCCGCACACCACCGACTACAGCATCCGCCGTTTTGACGAGATGCCTTTTCGATCGCTCTTCGGGCTAAGCAAGTTGCTTGAGGAGTATGGCGTTGAAAGCCAGGGACTGCGATTTGAAGATCACGAGAAGATGAGGCTGTTGCCAAAGCCGTTCCTTGCCGCCACCACCGAAGGCGTGACGCTTGTGGCAACAGACGCCGATCTATCCGCTGCAATTCCACGCGCGACCGGCATAGTGCTTTGCGCCTATCCGCAGCCTGACGCATGCGAGCCCGGCTACACAGGTCATCGCATCGGAGAAGCAGGCGGCCTGGTGAAACCGTGGCTGCTTCTTGTGGCCGTGGCCGTGCTTCTGAGCTATGCCATAGCCGACAACCATATATTCTCAAACTTCACCGCCACACTGCTTCTCATCATCGACATGGCCGGGCTTTACTTCTCCTATCTGCTGATACTAAAACAGCTTCATGTACACAGCCATATAGCCGAACGGGTGTGCGGTGTGATCCAGCGCGAAGGGTGCTCGAAAGTACTGGCCACCGGTGCCTCAAGCTTTTTCGGGCTTTTCCACTGGAGCGAAGTGGGCGCCGCATATTTCGGCATCAGCCTCATCACACTTGTGGCATTTCCGACCGCATGGCCCATGCTCGCCGCCATCAACCTCTGTTGCCTGCCGTTCACGCTCTGGAGCGTGTGGTATCAGCGCACACGGGCAAAAGCCTGGTGCACGCTGTGCCTGAGCGTGCAATGTCTGCTATGGCTCCAATTTCTGTGCTATCTTTTCGGCGGCTGGATCAAAGCGGCATGGCCGCTTGACCCAGGCATCGTGCCGCTGGCAGCGGCCTACGTCGCCACACTACTGATAATCAACCGTCTGCTCCGCCCGCAGATGGAAGACGAAAATGAAGAGTAGCCCACGCACCCGTAACTGATCAAAAACATTCACCCGATATGAACACAAAACCTTTGAAAATAAAACGCATGGTGCCCGAAGGCGCCAAACCGGTCACAGCCTTTGATCTCGACCAATGCCGCCTCACTCATGAAGCGGACACGACGGCAACGGGAACTTCCGATATTCCCGCAGCATCGCCGGCGGCCTCCATCACCGCCATCAGCAAGGCGCTCTCGGACGAGTGAACGGAATTGTCGGGCGGACGACACGGATGACGGCCGCGCCATCTTTTTCCGAAAAATAAATGATATAAGCCTGCAGGGGGTTGACGATTGACGGGAATTTTGTAAATTTGCGCAATATTTGACAAACCACTTGCAAGCGATGAATAAGAAGTTTAACGTCTACGATAATTTCAATCTCCCGGCCATCAACAAAGAGGTGCTGGAGCAATGGAAGGCCTCGGGCCTGTTTGAACAGAGCATGAAGGTACGCGAAGGCTGCCCTTCGTTTGTGTTCTATGAGGGTCCGCCAAGCGCCAACGGCATGCCAGGCATCCATCACGTGATGGCCCGCACGATCAAAGATATATTCTGCCGCTACAAAACCATGAAGGGTTTCCATGTCAAGCGCAAATCCGGAGGGGACACCCACGGACTTCCCGTGGAGCTGGGCGTCGAGAAATCGCTCGGCATCACCAAAGAAGATATCGGCAAGAAAATCTCCGTTGACGAATATAACGCCGCATGCCGCAGCGAGGTGATGAAATATACCCGCGAGTGGGAGACACTCACATCGTCGATGGGCTACTGGGTCGACATGGAAAACCCGTACATCACCTACGACAACCGCTATATCGAAAGCGTGTGGTGGCTTCTGCGCCAGCTTTACGACAAAGGCTATCTCTACAAAGGATATACCATCCAGCCCTACTCTCCGGCCGCCGGCACAGGCCTCAGCTCGCACGAGCTCAATCAACCCGGCTGCTACCGCGATGTCAAAGACACCACATGCGTGGCGCAGTTTGAGATCACCGATCCGCTTGAAGCGATGACCGGCTGGGGCACGCCCTACTTCCTGGCATGGACCACCACGCCATGGACATTGCCGTCCAACACGGCGCTTGCCGTCGGCCCCTCGATAGTATACAAAGTGGTGCGCACCTACAACCCTTATTCGGGCAACAAGGAAACAGTGGTCGTGGCCGAGGCGCTCATGCATACGATGTTCAATGCCAAAGCCGCCGGCCTCCCGCTTGACGAATACACGAAGGGAGACAAACTGATTCCCTACGAAATCGTAGGCACGTTCACCGGCACGGAACTCGTCGGACTCCACTACAAACAGCTCATTCCCTGGGTCAACCCAGGCGAAGGCGCCTTCCGTGTGATTCCCGGCGACTATGTGACGACCGACGACGGCACCGGCATCGTGCACATCGCCGGCACTTTCGGCGCAGATGACCTCCGGGTGTCGCGTCAGGCCGGTGTGCCCCCGCTGCATCTCATCGACCGCGACGGCATCATCCGCCCGATGGTCGACATGACAGGGCGCTTCTACATGCTGAGCGACCTTGACCCGAAGTTTGTCGAAACGATGGTCGACGTGGACGCCTACACGCCATGGCAGGGCAAATATGTGAAAAATGCCTACGACCCGACAAAGACCGACAAAGACGAAACACTCGATATTGAAATCTGCATGTGGCTCAAACAAAACGACAAGGTTTTCAAAATCGAGAAACATACCCACAGCTATCCCCACTGCTGGCGCACAGACAAACCGGTGCTCTACTATCCGCTTGACAGCTGGTTTATCCGCACCACAGCCGTCAGGGAACGGCTGATGCAACTCAACGAAGGCATCAAATGGAAACCGCAGTCGACCGGCACCGGCCGTTTCGGCAAATGGCTTGAAAACCTTCAGGACTGGAACCTGTCGCGCAGCCGCTACTGGGGCACACCGCTGCCCATCTGGCGAACCGACGACGCCACGGAAGAAATCTGCATCGACAGCGTGGAAATGCTCTACAATGAAATCGAAAAGGCTGTGAACGCGGGGTTGATGAAATCGAATCCCTATAAGGATCGCGGTTTCGTGCCGGGCGACTATTCAAAGGCCAACTACGAGAAAATCGACCTTCACCGTCCGTATGTAGACGACATCGTGCTTCTTTCGCCGTCAGGCCGTCCGATGCACCGCGAGTCTGACCTTATCGATGTGTGGTTTGACTCAGGCTCCATGCCCTATGCCCAGATCCACTATCCGTTTGAAAACAAAGAAGGACTGGACAACGGCGAGCTCTATCCCGCCGACTTCATAGCCGAGGGTGTCGACCAGACACGCGGATGGTTTTACACGCTGCATGCCATAGCCGGCATGGTGTTTGATTCGGTGGCCTACAAAGCCGTGATATCCAACGGACTGGTGCTCGACAAAGACGGCAACAAGATGTCGAAGCGTCTGGGCAACGCTGTCGACCCGTTCGGAGCCATAGCGAAATACGGTTCGGATCCGCTTCGCTGGTACATGATAAGCAACTCCTCGCCGTGGGACAACCTCAAGTTTGATCCCAGCGGCGTGGTGGAAGTGTCGCGTAAATTTTTTGCCACTCTCCACAACACATATTCCTTCTTCGCGCTTTATGCCAACGTCGACGGCTTCGACAATTCGCAGTCTCAGATTCCCGTGGCCGAACGTCCTGAAATCGACCGATGGATCATATCGCTGCTCAACAGCCTCATCAAGACCGTCGACGAAGCACTTGCCGACTACGAACCGACTAAGGCCGCACGCGCCATCAGCGAATTCGTCAACGACAACCTCTCCAACTGGTATGTCCGCCTCAACCGCAAGCGTTTCTGGGGCAAAGAAATGGACGCCGACAAGCTGGCCGCCTATCAGACACTCTACACCTGCCTCGAAACCGTAGCGTTGCTTATAGCGCCGATTGCCCCGTTCTACGCCGACCGGCTATATGCCGACCTCACTTCGGTGACATCGGACAACGCCGAATCGGTGCATCTGAAACTGATGCCCGAAGCCGACGAATCGGCCATTGACACGAATCTTGAAAACCGCATGCATCTTGCCCAGCAGATCACCTCGATGGTGCTGTCGCTGCGTCGCAAGGCCGACCTCAAAGTGCGTCAGCCCCTGCGCCGCATCATGATCCCCGCTGTCGATGAAGCGCAACGCATTGCCATCGAGTCGATGAAGGATCTCCTGCTCACCGAAGTGAATGTGAAGGAACTCGAGATGGTCGAGGCCGACTCGGGCGTGCTGGTGAAACGCGTTAAGCCCGACTTCAAGAAGCTCGGTCCGAAATTCGGCAAACTCATGAAACAGGTTGCCGCCGCCATTCAGAAAATGAGTCAGGCCGATATCTCCCGAATGGAACGCGAAGGCAGCGTGACGCTGAGTGTCGACGACACTGACGCCGTGATCGATCTCGCCGACGTCGAGGTGATATCAGAGGATATCCCGGGTTGGCTTGTGACCAACGAAGGCAATGTGACCGTGGCTCTCGACATCACGCTCACCGACGACCTGCGCAACGAAGGCATCGCCCGCGACATCGTCAACCGCATCCAGAACATTCGCAAAAACCGCGGATATGAAATCACCGACAAGATCATCCTTACGTTTGACATCAACGTGCCCTGCCGTGCGGCTGTAGAAGCCTACGGCGAATATATCGCCCGGCAAGTGCTCGCCGCCGAAATCGCCTTTGCGGAGAATATCGGCGAAACGGATGAGGGTGTGGAGGTGCTCGATCTTGACGGAATGAACATTCCGGTAAAAATCACATTAAACAAGCAACAGCCTGTTTAAACCCTACAAAACGACTATGCCATCATGAACGAAAAAACCCGATATTCCGATGAAGAGCTCCAGGAGTTCAAGGAAATAATACTGGAGAAGCTGGCCAAAGCCCAGCGCGATTATGAACTGCTTAAAGCCGATGTGACCAATTCGGAAGGCAACGACATTGCCGACACATCGCCAACATTCAAGGTGCTTGAAGAAGGCGCATCGACACTCGGCAAAGAGGAGGCGGGACGTCTGGCCCAGCGGCAGATGAAATTCATTCAGCATCTGCAGGCGGCTCTCGTGCGCATTGAGAACAAGACCTACGGCATCTGCCGCGAAACCGGCAAACTGATACCGAAGGAACGCCTACGCGCCGTGCCGCATGCCACACTCGGCATAGACATCAAAAACCGTCAGAACGGCAAATAGACGCCGCATTCTTTTATCCGTATTCTCAAGATGAAAATTTCCAAAGGACTGCTGGCCACACTGATTATCGCAGCGGTGATAATAGTCGACCAGATTCTCAAAATTTGGGTCAAGACCCACTTCTATCTCGGCGAAGAGGTGGTGGTCACCGATTGGTTCCGCCTGCTGTTTATTGAAAACAACGGCATGGCGTTCGGCATGGAGCTCGGGCCCAAGCTGTTTCTCACGCTGTTCCGCCTGTGTCTGGCCGGCGTGCTGATCTGGTATATCTGGAAAATCAAGGACTCGGCATGTGTGCGCACCGGCTACATCGTGTGCCTCTCGCTGATTGTGGCGGGAGCGATCGGCAATATCATAGACTGCACGTTTTACGGTCTGGTGTTCAACGCCCCGATGCCGCCCGAAACCGCCGTGCTGTTTCCACCTGACGGCGGCTACGGCACATTGTTCCACGGACGCGTCGTCGACATGCTCTATTTCCCGCTTTTCTCGTTCACCTGGCCCGAATGGATGCCATTGGTGGGGGGCGAGGTCTTTGAGTTTTTCAAACCCATTTTCAATTTTGCCGACGCCGCGATAACTGTCGGCATACTGGTGATGATTTTTTTCTATCACAAACAAATCCTGTCGCCCTCGCAGATCAAGGCCGAATGTTCGGCATCCGGCGGGGCAGAAAGCACCGCAGAGAAAGCGGATGGCGGCAACGACCGGGCCAACGGCTAAGCGATGAAACTGATTTCGCGCATATTGCCTTATCTCACCGTCGGGCTTCTTCTGCTCACGGCTTGCACCGGTGTGCCCGATGATGTGATACAACCGGAACAGATGGCCCGTCTGCTTGCCGACATCCACATCGGCGAAAGCGTAGTGGAAGGCAATCCGTCGAAATTTCCTACAGACTCGTCGAAACGGGCGTTCAAACAGGCTATTTATGCCAGCAACGGCGTGACTCCGGCCGAAGTCGACTCTTCACTGAAATGGTATGGCTATCACATGGACAAATATGTGGAGGTCTATGACCGCACGATCGAGATGCTCAACGAGGATATAGAAACCGTGCAGAAACGTGCGGGCTCCACAGCCACAGCCGTCAACTCCAGCAACGCGGTGGCCATGGAGGGCGACTCGGTGGATGTGTGGTATGACGTGCGTTTCCGTCCTTTCGCCTCAAACCTGCCAAGCGATATAATGCCGTTTGTGCTGCGCACTGAGCCCAACTGGGAACGTGGCGACGTCTACACTTTCCGATCAAAATTCACCGGCAATTCCCGTCAGGCACATTTCAATGTGGCCGTGGAATATGACGACGGATCGGTGGAAACATCTTCGGCCAATCTGATCGGCGACGGCTGGCATGAAGTGAAATTTGCACTCGACTCCGCACGCCAGGCGCGCGAGATCTACGGCACCCTCCAATACACCGGCCCGCGGGGAGAAACATCGTTTGTCGACTCAATCTCGCTGACCCGCACCCGCTGGAAGCCGTCGAATGCCTCACTCCGTACAGGCACGAAAAACTTCCTCCGCAAACCTTACGCCACATCGCGAAAATGACACACCCGCATAACCTCCCACAGTTATGGAGCGGATATATGCACATAAGATAATCTATGACGGAACATCATATCGGAATCATGTGATGGAGCTGTCTGATGACGGACATGTCAGGCTTTTCCCGTTCGCCGGCGAAATACATTCGACGCGCTTCATCTCAGGCACCGTGACAGTGACCGTCGAGGGAAATCCTCCGCACCTTCGCCCCATACCGCACAAGCCATAAAAAGCAGTGGAAACATCATCAGTCGGGATCATTTGCGCCATTAGGTTGACAAGCAACTTATTTACAAGACAATAAACCACAAGCATCATTGTTATGAACATTTCCGGTCACGGAAGCCCTGACAAGACAGAAAAAACGAATCACTCAATCAATGGCAACATACACCGGCCGCTGACGGGCAAAGCCGGCCTTATAGTTATGAGTGTCGGATTGAGGCTGATAACCCTGACCGTGGCGCTGGGATTCATCCTGCGTCTGGTGATGATCGGCGTGACAGGTCCGTCGGAACTCGGGCTCACATTCTGGCAATATGCCGGCGGCTTTGCCATCGGCGCGATGAACGATGCGGCCTTCGCCGTTCTCTCGCTGGTGTTCATAATGGTTTATTTCATCACGGCGGGCAACTGGAAATATGGCCGCATCACACGATGGACCATGCTTGGGGCCATCTGTTGCGCCATAGTCTACGTGACGTGGCTCAGCCCTTGGCTGCGTGAGTTCAACACCGGTCTGTGGCGTGTAATCTCAATTATGATGTTCTACTGGGCGGCCTGCTTCGCGCTGCGCATTTTTGTGCCTCGGATGCGATATGGCTGGACACGAGTGTGGATGACCGTCATACTGTTTATCTACGTCGCCGTGGCTCTGCTCAACAGCGTAGGCGAATATTTTTTCTGGAACGAATTTGCGGTGCGCTACAACTTTATCGCCGTCGACTATCTCGTTTACACCTCGGAGGTGATAGGCAACATATTCGAATCATATCCCATAGTGCCGCTTTCGATTGTGCTCCTCGCCGTGACGGGGGCGCTCACATGGCTGCTCTTCCGCCGCGACATAAAGCGGAGCGACGACTTATATGAATCGGGAGGCAAATGGTTTTCGGTTCTGCTCTATGTCTGCGCGGCAGCCGTAAGTCTTCTGTGGCTCGGATTGTCCGACGGATGGCAGCAGTCGGGCAACATGTACTACAACGAGCTTCAGGCAAACGGGCCGGTGCGTTTTTTCGACGCATTCATGAAAAACCGGCTCGATTATAAGAAATTTTACATCACCATCCCCGACACGGAGGCAGCGTCGATAGTCCACGGCATCTACGGCTCCACCGGTTGCAACGAACGCCTGGTGCAGTCCAACAGCATAGCCGACCCTCTCCCCAACATCGTGCTCATCACCATGGAAAGCATGAGCGCATCCTATATGGAACGCTTCGGGGATACACGCAATCTGACACCGAATCTCGACTCGCTCTACCGTCAGTCGGTAGCGTTTGACCTCATGTTTGCCTGCGGCAACCGCACGGTGCGCGGCCTGGAGGCTCTCACGCTGTGTATCCCGCCGTCGGCCGGGCAGAGCCTTATCAAGCGCCCCGACCAGAAGCAACGCCCGAGCATCGGAAGCGTGCTGCGCGACAAGGGCTACCGCACCATGTTTTTCTACGGCGGCAAAAGCTATTTCGACAATATGGGTCCGTTTTTCACACGCAACGGCTATGAGGTGATCGACAAAAAAGACTTTCAGCCTGACCGGATCCGGTTCAGCAACATCTGGGGCGTGTGTGACGAGGATTCCTACGACCGCATGCTTGCCGAACTCGACGCAACGGCATCAGACCGGAAACCGTTTTTCGCCCATATGATGACCATAAGCAATCACCGTCCCTACACCTATCCCGAAGGCAGAATAAGCATATCGCCGCAGAGTAAATCGCGTGAGGGTGCAGTGATGTATGCCGACTATGCCTTAGGCCGCTTCATGCGCATGGCCGCCGAAAAGCCATGGTTTGACAACACCGTGTTTGTTATCGTTGCCGACCATTGCGCATCAAGTGCAGGCCACACCGAACTGCCGCTAAACAACTACCACATCCCCGCGCTCATCCATGCACCCGGATTGTTTGCGCCGCAGACTGTCGGGCGCCCGGTTTCGCAAGTCGACATCATGCCCACACTTCTCTCGATGCTTGGCATTGGCTATGAATCGAGATTCTACGGCACGGATGCACTGGCAGACGGTTACACCCCCAGAGCGTTTCTGGCCACATACCAGAGTCTTGGCTATCTTCAGGGCGACACGCTGACGGTGCTGTCGCCGGTGAAGCGCGTGCATCAGTTCGTGATCGCGCCCTCCCCTGATAATGCGCTGGACACCAAACCAGTCGAAACGGTCGACACGACACTCGTGGACATAGCGGCCGCGCTTTATCAGACGTCGGCCGAATGGAACGATTGAAACACGCCCCGCGCGGAATCAATAGTCGGACGCCTTACGGTAGAGAACCACAGCAATGATGGTGTAGACGATGTTGGGAATCCACATGGCAATCGCGGGCGACGTGTAGCCCGACACGGCGAAGGTGGAGGTGACTGTCATGAAAAGGATGTAGCTGAAGCTGAGCACGAGCCCGATGCCGATGTTGATGCCCATGCCGCCTTTGACCTTGCGCGACGAGAGCGACATGCCTATGACCGTAAGGATGAATGCCGCTGCGGTCATGGCGAAACGGCGGTGATATTCGATCTCGAAGTCTTTGATATTGGCCACCCCGCGTTCTTTCTGGCGGACGATGTAGCCGTTCAGGTCGGGTGTGGTCATCGTTTCATGGTCGTTTTTGGAGATAAGGAAGTCGCGCGGTTCAATCGGAATGACGGTGTCGAGTTTGGCGCCGCGTATGATCTCTTCGCGGTTGCCTTTAAAATTACGGATCATATAGTCGCGCACCTGCCAGTTGTGCAGCGAATCATAGCGGATCACTTGCGCCGTGAGGCGTGACACGAGCTTCTTATCCTTGAATGACTCGAGCGAGAATTTGTAGCCGGTCTTGGTGTTGCTGTCGTAACGGCTCATGTACGCGATCTCGCCTTTTGCCACCTGTAGCTGGATGTTGGTGCCGTATTCAACCCGTTTGTTTTTCACGTAGGTGTTGGTGAAGTTGATGCGTTCGATGTTGGCGGGCGGGATAATGTAAGCGCTCAACAGATATGTCGCTACGGCTATGACAGTGGCCGATATGAGATAAGGCCGCATGAGGCGGCGGAAACTCATGCCCGACGAAAGCATGGCGATGATCTCCGAATTGTCGGCGAGCTTCGAGGTGAAGAAAATCACGGCTATGAACGTGAAAAGCGGGCTGAACTGATTGGCAAAGTAAGGCAGGAAGTTGAGAAAATAGTCGAAGAGCGTGGCCTTGAGCGGCGCTTTGAGAAAGGCGTCGAGCTTTTCGTTGACGTCGAACATCACGGTGATTGCCAGAATCAAAATGATGGCGAAGATATATGTGCCAAGAAATTTCCTGATTATATATCGGTCGAGTATCTTGAATGGCGAACGAAATTTCAGCATGTTGCGATGTCGGTGAAATTGATGATGACTGTTGTTGTCTATTGATGTGTGATCGTGATCATTGGCTGATTAAAGGCGACGCGTCACACGCTCCACCATGTCGGCTTTCCATGTCGGGAAGTCGCCTGCGAGGATATGCTCGCGAGCCTGGCCGACAAGCCACAGATAGAACGCGAGATTGTGGATCGAGGCGATCTGCATTGCCAGAAGCTCCTGACTGATGAATAGATGGCGGAGGTAGGCCCGGGAATACACGCGGTCGACATAGCTGGGGCCGTCGGGATCGATGGGGGAGAAATCGTCGGCCCACTTTTTGTTGCGCATGTTCATCACGCCGTTGGCAGTGAAGAGCATGCCGTTGCGGCCGGTGCGCGGGGGCCTCCCGCCCCCCCACACGCCCCCACC
>CAJJOX010000005.1 GCA_905193485.1 uncultured Porphyromonadaceae bacterium
TTAATCACCATATAATATAATAAATTTGGCATCACAATTCATCAACGGAAGCCCACGCAATGCTTCCATGCCAAAGAAATGGACAATATCACATCAATATTCAACAATTTTTTGTCGCAATACGATAGCGTTGACATCGCTGAATCCGAATTTAAGAAAGCCATCCACGAGGACGTGCAATTGCGTGCGCTATATCGTCAGTGGTGTTCTGAAGTGGGAAGCTCTGAAAAAAACGGATTTTTCGACTATTGCGAAGAATACCTTGATTCGCAGGACGATGTGTGGAACTCCTTGAACGAATACGACGATGAGTGATTCGCGACAGCGCAGCCGGCGACTGCCGGCCGAATGGGAGCAGGACTGTTCTGTGCTGCTCGCATGGCCACATGAAGACACTGATTGGAGCTATATGCTTGATGACGTGAAGAAATGCTATTGTGATCTCGCCCATGCCATTGCCAGGTATACCCGAATAATCGTAGTGGCGCCCGACACCACCGATGCACAAAAAGCATTGAGCTACATTCCTTCAGGCCATGTGCTTTTTGTCGACATCCCCACTAACGACACCTGGACCCGCGACTATGGTCCATTGACCGTGACTGAATCCGACGGCTCGGTGAAAACGCTTGACTTCTGCTTTAATGGCTGGGGACTTAAATTCGCCTCTTGTCTTGACAATCTTGTCACTTCACGTCTTGTAGAGCGCAAACTGATTACTGCCGACAATATCAACTTCCGCGACTTTGTGCTTGAAGGCGGCGGCATTGAAAGCGACGGCGGCGGCACACTGCTTACCACTTCACATTGTCAGCTTTCGCCCAACCGAAATGCGACCCTGTCGCGAGAACAGATCGAACATGAGCTGAAAAACCGACTCGGCGCGTCGCGGGTTCTTTGGGTGAACCACGGATATCTTGCCGGCGATGACACCGACAGCCATATCGACACCCTTGCACGTTTTGCACCAAATGATTCAATAATATTTACCGGATGTACGGATCCGGCGGACGAACATTTCGCGGAGCTTAACGAAATGAAACGTGAGCTCCAGGCTTTCAGAACCGATGAAGGACTCCCCTACAACCTCTTTGAACTTCCGCTCCCGGATGCTGTTTATGACGGCGAGTCCAACCGTCTGCCTGCCACCTACGCAAACTTTCTCGCATTGCCGTCTGTAGTGTTTGTGCCTGTTTACGGCCAACCTATGAACGACGATCTGGCTTGCCGTATTATTTCCGTAGCATTCGAACGTCCCGTTGTCGCCGTCGACTGCCGCGCTCTCATATGTCAGCACGGTTCACTCCATTGCGCTACAATGCAAATCCCCAACAAAGCACTTGTCCAAATATGAAAAATGGTCTTAAAATAGGTCTTATTCAACTTACCAAAACCGCCGATGTGATTGAAAACCGTACACGTCTGGCTCAAAAAATGCGCAGCCTTGCGCTCGAATCGCATCCTGATTTGATTGTCAATCAGGAACTCCACGATTCGCTATATTTTTGTCAGACCGAAGCGACAGACAATTGCGACCTTGCCGTATCCATTCCATCTGAAACGACTGATTTTTATTCATCTCTGGCTAAGGAATTAAACACAGTCATTGTCACCTCTCTATTTGAACGTCGCGCGCCGGGGCTGTATCATAATACGGCCGTCGTATTCGAACGCGACGGATCCATTGCCGGCATATATCGCAAAATGCACATTCCTGATGACCCTGCATATTACGAAAAGTTTTATTTCACCCCGGGCGACCTCGGATTCAAACCCATTGATACTTCTGTCGGACGTCTGGGCGTGCTTGTCTGTTGGGATCAATGGTATCCCGAAGCAGCCCGCCTTATGGCTCTTCAAGGTGCCGAAGTGCTCATCTACCCTACGGCAATAGGTTGGGAATCGACCGATTCAGATGATGAAAAACAAAGACAACGAGATGCATGGATTACCGTACAGCGAGGTCATGCCGTAGCCAACGGCCTTCCGGTAGTGACCGTCAACCGTGTAGGCCATGAACCGGATCCGTCAGGCGTTACCGGAGGCATCCGGTTTTGGGGCAGCAGCTTCGTGGCCGGACCGCAAGGCGAGATGCTATACCAAGCATCCGATTGTGATGAAGCGGTTGCCACCGTTTCCATCGACCGCGACAGATCGGAATGGGTACGCCGCTGGTGGCCGTTTCTGCGGGATCGCCGCATTGACCATTACCAGAATCTGACTCGACGATTCATCGACTGACGTCGTTCATTCTCAAGACTTGCGCTGCACTGCCGTGTTTTTCACGGCGGTTGAGCCTCTGCCATAACACCCATACCCATAATGCAGTGACGGCTGCGCTCAATATGAGTATGCCTATATTCCCGTGGGTCATGGTTGTTGCGGCGGCATCGATATCGCACGCACCGCCAGAACGGTCCTTTATCCACATTATCGTCACAGCCATCGTGTTGTTGAGCGCATGTCCCGCAAACGCGAGCCATATCGATCCGCTCCACAAAGCCAGATAACCGAAAAAAACGCCTAACAGCAACCGTGGGAAAAAGCCGAAAAACTGCAGATGTGCCGCACTGAATACGAAAGCGGAAACCCACACTGCGGCATGCCTGCCCAACGATGATGTCGCAAGAATGCGCTGAAGTGCGCCTCTGAAAAACAATTCTTCTGAAAACGCGGCCATTATCCCCACAAGCATCACATTTATGACAAGAGCACCGACACTATTGTTCCCGGTCACCATGGCCAATGCCTCCGCTGCCGAGGTTTCGGCACTATGCATCCATTGTTCCAATCCTGCAAGCTGCCGGGGAAACTCAATATTTTGATTCCACTCAATAATCACGGCCATCAACGGCATCGATGCAATAAGAATCAGCAACACGACAATAACATTTATCATTCCCGGACGCTTCAGAAGCATGAGCAACGCAGCCGGCCGGCGGCTGATCACCACAGCCGTGATTGCCGCCGGAAGCACAAACGTCAATATATCCTGAAGCGACATCGCTATACGAAGCTTCACAGGTGTAATCCCCGACACTGTCAGCAATCCATAAACAAGCGAAAACACAATCGAGCACATCACCCATGTGCATAAAAGCATGAGAATCCTCTTGCCCGCCGATACAGTAAATTTCAAATCCTGCTGTGCCATACAATATACTTTTTTAATTCAAATGTGTATAATAGTCACGTGTAAGCGCGACATACCATTCCGACCAATTGCCCGCAGCATCACGCAACGACTCCACACGATGCTCGCACACACCGTGCATGCGCGAAATCTCCCAAAGGGTGCGGATCGGAGCCTTGCGCATCGTAGTGCGCACATCCACGCGACGCCTTATATGCAAACCGGCCAGCGTGGCGGTCCAATCGACATCATCGGCTCTCACAGTAGGGCCGACCATCGCAATACGTCCGCTATCAGTGAGCACTCTTGCTGCCAGCTCGATAATGCTGCACAAACTCAAGACGCCTTCATGGCGAGCAGTACTGCGCTCAATATCCTGAGCATGAAGTGATTCGGTAAAAAATGGCGGATTGCAGACTATCAGATCCGGGCGTGGCAGTCGGTCAGCACAAGTAAAAACGTCATCCGCCACGATGTCAATCCGATCGTGCCATGGTGAAGCCATCACATTCTGCTGTGCCTCAGCTGCGGCATCATCAACAATATCTATTGCTATGATATTTGCGGGGCAACGCTGGGCGAGCATCAAGGCTATCAGGCCGGAGCCTGTACCCACATCCCATATGCATCCGACGGAAGATGTATCAGCCCATGCGCCTAAAAGCACACCATCGGTTCCGACCTTCATGGCTGCACTGCGATGCGCGACCTCAAATTCCTTGAAACGAAACACACGCTCCTTATCACTCTTATCATAGCTCATAATTGTGGCAAAATTATGAAAACATTTGCATAATCGAAAATAAACCCCTATCTTTGCACCCGAAATCGCAACCGCATCATGTGCAAGGAGAGATGGCAGAGTGGTCGATTGCGGCGGTCTTGAAAACCGTTGAGGGTCACACCTCCGGGGGTTCGAATCCCTCTCTCTCCGCCAAGTATTTTATTAAACGCCTGAGTATCGCTGATACTCAGGCGTTTAGCTTTTACCCTATCGCCAAAAATAGACACGATTCAGCCAATTTTTGACACTTCCGTGCTACTGATATGCTACTGAAATCCGTAATCCCGTTTTAGTAGCATAGAATTAGCTAAGATACTGATATGGCGAGATTTGTCTAAGTTTTGTCTAACCATTCTTCATTAGTAGTCAGTACCTTTGCGGCTACAATCAGCTACCAAATCATTCCATAAAAACTACACCCAGTTTTACATGGAATAAATTTGATGGAGAGCCATCATAGAACAGAATGACAAGTAAGGCTCATGCTACTAACCGTGCTACTAAACCGAATTTTCGCGTTTACTCATGCTACTGAAACTCATCTTGCGCTACTGATTCTCACCATTGGTTGTGTGATACGCAAAGGAAAGTAAAAACAAAAACTACATCGGAAGAATGAGTTCAAGTAATTTCAACATTCGATTCTATCTGCGCAGTAACCAAGTAAACAAAGAAGGGACTTGCGCAATCATGGTGTGCATTGAGCATGCCACCCCACCCATGACCGAATCGGAAATTGTTGTTGAAATAGAAATACTCCTTGAAACGGGTCTTGTTATAATGTATTCCGTCAAGCATAGTGTTCTCGGGAGTGATTTCAATTCTCCCGGAAAGTTTGAAACGCCACCATTTTGTAGGTGATTCCATCCATTCCGCTCCAAAGCCCAATACGCCTTGTCCATTGATATTCACAGGCTTTGTATAGAACACATCGGGCGTTTCCTCGCTACGGAATGTCTGCCAATAGATTCGATCATGCGAATGTGCGTAAAGAGCCGTCAGATTTATCTTGTTTCGGAGCAGAGATAATCCAGCCATTACTATGTCGGCTGACTGTGCTTTCAAATCAGGATTGCCCACGGTATAATTGTAAGTGTCGCTCCAGTTGATTACCGATGATATGGCTGTGTATGGTATATCACTGAGAGTACGCTTATAGCTGAGCATAAGAGCATGGTTCATTTTCGAGCCGAAAGGCATCATAACCTGTATGGTCGGGTTTATCGACCATTGGGTATTTGTGCTTTTGTTGCCTATTGAACAGTCTTCGAAGGAAATGCGATTGAGCTGCCAGTTGATACCGGCACTGTATTTGATTTTCCAAACTCTTCCTTGTGCCGAGGCATAGACTATGGGAGTGAATCCTGATGTCTTGGTTGGAATGTCGCTTGTCTCAAAACGATCGTTTTCAACAATATCGGTCGGAGTGTATTTTGAGGATATTAATTGCGCAGAAGCTCCGAATTTCCACACGAGCGTGCGACTGTAGGGATAGATGAAATCGGCCTTGAACTTCCAGAGATTGAGGTTGTCGGTTTCATCTATGGCGGCAGTCTTCTCAGAATTCATGAAATAGCTGCTGTTGTTCCGGCTGTGGCGATTCAGGTAATCGGCTGTAAGCTCCATACGAGAGCCACGAGAGGAAAGCGGTTGCAAGAATCGAAGTGTCCCTTCTTGTAGTATAACGTTTTCGCGACTGCTGACTTCAGAAGTCAGACCATCATTGTCTGATACAGATGACGGACGTGGACGATACAAAGATACCAGATAGCTGCCTCCGAGTTGAGCACCTGAGTTGAACTGCTGCGTTAGGCTAAGACGGTTTCTTAAATCGAAGCCGTGAGATTTGGATGACTCTGTGAGAAATGTATGAAGGTTGTCACCCGTCATTGTCTGTTCTGAATTATCCTCAACCCTGGTTGCCCCGGCATAAAGGTTGTCATACACGCTTAACCCCTTATATCGGTAGTTTATCATGCCCCCGATACCTTCGTTTCCGAACCCACAGCTTCTGTACCAGTCGGCATTTGCAGAGATACTGCCATAATAACCACCCTCCGGAGGACGGCGGAGCGTAATCATTATTGTACCTCCGCTGAGCGAGGCGTTCTGGTCGGACCCTGCCAGATATTTGACATGAACCTTGTCTATCATCTCTCCCGGGATGTTGTTCAACTCCGAGAGGTCGGAGAGCTTCACGCCGTCAACATAAATCTCGCTTGCGGCGAGGCCGTTGATTTTGAAGTTGCCGTTTTCTCGGGAGATGTTTGGAAGGAATCCCAGTACATCGACAGCGGGTTTACCTTTGGTATATCAGAGCCTCGGAGGTTGGTAGTGTAACCTTCGGCGTTATTTGTGGTTCGGGAAGCAATAACTGTTACTTCCTGAAGCTGACGCTCTTTTTGTGCGAGTACCGCCATTGGCAGTAATGCGCAGAAAATTATAAATATTGTTCTCATCTGTGAATGATTTTGATTTCTGATGCAAAGTTACAGCCGCTGATATTTCCTTGCCATACCCAAATGGGTACGATTGCACCTCGGAGTGAAAACGTACCCATTTGGGTATGGCATAGCGATTGGGATAGCCTTAATTTTGCAGAGTAAAAACCAACTAATATGACAAGCGAGGAAAAACGCCTTATCGCAGACTGCCGGGTTATGATTATCGGCGCATCGGATTTTATTGACTATGTAAAGGCCGAACTTTACAGATCCGGCTTCAAGTCTATAAATATTGTGTCAGGGAACGATGTCCACACGGAAATCGGGCCTGTAGATATGGTAGCCGAGTATGTGGGTGATGCCTGTACCCATGTCAATGGTAATGCTGCCATTCCTATAATATATGCTTTTGATTTTGTTGACGGAGCCGGTGCGATAGTAGTGATGCCGGGCGATGACAACGAATTGCGAGGCAAGGCAAATACGCTCCGATGGGCTGCCGAGTATATGGCCGGATACTGCGCCTTTTGGAATATTGAGGGTTGCGACTGGTTACAATACTCTCTGCCTTCGATAAGAGAGGGCAATATGAGCGAGGCTGCACAACGGACAGCGGCGCATATCTGCGCACGGATAGCAGCCAACATCGCCGTCGGCCGAGAGGTGAAGCATTTTCCGAGATTCTATCTCTGCAGGAACTTAGAGTAACTTGTTGTTGGTCGCCGCCACTATAGCCTCGGAGATGTTGCGCACATCAAGTTTCTCGAATATGCGCTTACGGTATTTCTTGATGGTGTCGGGCGAAAGGCATATTTTGTCGGCGATCTCCGACATGGTATAGCCCTGAATGGATAGGGTCAGCACCGATTTCTCTCCGTCAGAGAGTGTGGGCATCTGTCGTTTATACCAGCGACGGGAATTGGTATTGTATTCAAAGAACTCCGATTTGCCGACCCTGTGCATCTCTATATGACCGGCGTCGGTGTGGGTTGATGCCGACACCACGCAGAGGGCGAGCCAGATCCGCCCATCGGAAGTGAGGGCAAGCGGCGTCAGCTTGTGGTTGACAAGGATTCTTCGACCGCCGTTGAGTATATGGAAATCGTATGAGATATACCAATCCTTACGCTCATCGACCGGGATGTCGTTGTAGAAAGAGAATCCGGCTTTGTTGAGCGTCAGCAGCATCGATTGCTCATCTTCCGGCACATAGCCGAGATAGAAACGATAGCCTAACTCTTTCATTTGCTCCGGTGACAGTCCACACAGAAACATCGGATTGGGCGATACATACAGGAAGTTCTGCCTGAAATAGTCGATGATATAGACGCTCTGATAAGACGAGCGCGAAAACGCCTCAGCCGAGCGGATATATTCATTCACAAGGCTGTAATCAAGCTCGTCGGGGAGCCTGACCTCGTTATCGGGTATGAAAAATTCGTCTGGCACTTTCATTCCGTTAGTCTTTCTGTATGCAAAATTACGAAAAATCGCCGACAACCCGGCTACACTCGCCTGATTATCTTTTCCCCAAGCCATGCTTTGCCTTAAATTGGTTCTATCTCATATTCGTTTGGTTTGGTTCGGGCTTTATATATGCCCGATAAACTAAACCTAACTATATATGTGGACTGAGCAAAAGAAAAAGTTTGCTTGGGTGCAGAGTTGGGTGTAACTATACACTCTCCACTGCAACGCTCCACTACGAAGAGGTGGGTCGGCAATGCTCGACATCTCCTTTACAGACGTGCTGAGAGCCGAGACGTCGCCACGCGGCGTTAAGAATATATAAAAACACCCAATTTCGCACTTTGGGTGTAAAATTGGGTGTGGATGTTGTAATTTGCTGATTGTCAGCATTGTTTGCGGAGAGGACGAGATTCGAACTCGTGGTAGGATTGCTCCTACGTCAGTTTAGCAAACTGGTGGTTTCAGCCACTCACCCACCTCTCCAGGTGCATTGAAGAACTGCTCTCAGCCCTTATTTGCGTTGCAAAGATAATGGATTATTTTCATTAATGCAAATTTTTTTGGCCAACGAAAACCGTCACATCAATAATCAACTAAGAAAGAGCGTATTATAGCATCAAATTTAACGTTGCCATGTGCGACGACGGCGCAAATAATAATCTATTAAAATATTAGGCCGACGCGGATTGATGTGAAGCAAATCTCGTGTCGGTGAAACAGCATACGCATTGCGCATCCGGGAAAAATCGCGATGCGCACGCCAGACAGCTCGCGCATTAGCCCAATCGAATGTAAGCATAAACTTCACCCATGCGATCGTGTCGAGAAGTCGGCGGCGCAATAGGGTGCCTCCACGCAGCTTGTCCGGAAGATTTTTATAAAGCATCAACAGATTATTGCGGAAATTAAGATACGTTTTCCGCGGATTGGATGCATCAAGGCTACCACCTCCAAGATGATAGACTACCGACGATGGTACCACATATATCTGTCGTCCCATAAGATGAATACGCCAACACAGGTCTATTTCTTCCATATGCGCAAAAAATGCTTCATCAAGGCCGCCGGCAGCGATAAAATCGTCCGTACGAACCATCATGGCCGCACCTGTAGCCCAGAAAACGGGAATGACACTATCATATTGTCCGTCATCTTTCTCTACGGTGGCAAACACGCGTCCGCGACAATAGGGATAGCCGTTACGGTCAATGAATCCGCCGGCCGCTCCCGCGTATTCAAACATGTCGGGATTGCGATATGACCTGATCTTGGGCTGACATGCTCCGGCATCCGGTGTACGCTCCATAAAATCATACAACGATGTAAGCCAGTCATCTTTTACCGCGACATCGGAGTTGAGCAGAACGGCATAAGGATAAGTCGAAGCATAATATTCGATAGCCCTGTTGTAACCACCGGCAAAGCCATAATTATCATCGAATTTCAAAAGTTCGACCTGCGGGAATTCGGCTTTGATCAAATCAACCGATCCGTCATTGCTTCCGTTGTCAGCGACAATGACACGGCCTATGGATCGGGGGGTATGCTCAACAACAGAGGGAAGGAACTCACGCAGGAGTTTTTCTCCATTCCAGTTTAATATTATCACCGCTACCCGCGGATTTAATTGCGGATCATTCATATAACCAATTCACCTTTCATTTCATCGCCGTCGACAGATGTAAGCCTGACGTCGACAATCTTGTTGTAGAGCGATGGATTATCAGCCAACGTCACTTTAATGTAATTGTCAGTAAATCCATGCATAACGCCTTTATGTGATGTGTGTTCCACAAGAACAGGGCGCACCGATCCCACAAATGACTCATAAAATTCGCGAAGTTTTTTATCGGATATCTCACCCATCAAACCGGCTCGATGATGTTTTTCTTCCTGCGCTACAACATAATCTATATCTGTGAGTGCGCGTGTGCCCGGACGCTCCGAATAAGGGAATATATGAAGACGTGATATCGGCAGTGAGCGAACGAAATCACGCGAACGGGCAAAACAGTCGCCGGTTTCGCCTCTGGCGCCGACGATAAGATCCACCCCGATAAATGCATGCGGCATGATCTCACGTATGTATTCGACACGATGCCGGAACAAATCTGTGGCATAACGGCGACGCATCAACCGAAGCACGGTATCGTCGCCGCTCTGCAACGGTATGTGGAAATGAGGCATGAAGTGCCGCGACTGCGCCACCCAGCGGATCATATCGTCGGTAATAAGATTGGGCTCTATCGACGATATGCGATAGCGTTCGATACCCTCGACCTCATCAAGGGCACGGATGAGATCAAAGAAATTCTCATCAGTGCCTTTGCCGAAATCCCCGATATTGACACCTGTAATCACAATCTCTTTTCCACCTTCGGATGCCGCTTTTCGAGCCTGCCCGACAATGGATTCAATCGATGCCGAACGGCTTCGTCCGCGTGCATAAGGAATGGTGCAGTAGGAGCAGAAATAGTCACAACCGTCTTGAACCTTCAGGAAGTAGCGTGTACGGTCGCCGCGCGAACATGAAGGCGTAAACTCACGGATATCCTTGGACGGCGTCACTTCCTGACGTACATGGCTATCTGTCATCCATCGATCGACATAATCGGCGATAAGGGCCTTCCTGTCATTTCCGGCAACGAGCACTACGCCCGGAAGGGCGGAAACCTCATCAGGTTTCAGCTGCGCGTAACATCCCGTCACGACAATGGCGGCATCGGGATAACGGCGAGCAAACGTCCGGATTGTCTGACGGCACTTCTTGTCGGCCACCTCAGTGACAGAGCATGAATTTATGATTATGATATCCGGTTTGTCGCCCTGATTCACCCTCACCAGACCATGCGTCTCAAGCATGGAAGCGATAGTGGATGTTTCCGCGAAATTCAATTTACAGCCGAATGTATGATATAACGCTTTTTTCACTTCGGTTATTTCAGGGTCAGTCATAGAACCGATTAAAACTTAAAATATTTGTCGAAGGCATTGTCGAATAATCGATATTGTTTGCAAATTTACGCAATGTTTGTGATTTCTTACGTATATTTGCACGTCAAACAACCTCCGCAGCCCATTTTTTCAAACATATATTACAACCAACACGGCAGGATATTTGTTTTGATTTTCAAACCACGCGGATTAGCAGTATCAAATATGCATATCCCAATAATCCATTCACTCTACATAGCAGCCTCCTGCCAGAATCATCCCAATCAATCATGCTAAAAGAAGACCTGATAAACATATATGCCACGAGTTTTCGTGAAAACTGGAACCGACCGGCACTGACCGATTATGATACCGGCACGACTCTCACATACGGCGACATGGCTCGCCGCATATCCAACACCCATCTTTTTTTCGAGCTTTGCGGTGTAAAAAAAGGTGATAAAATAGCGCTTCTCGGGAGAAATTCGGTATCGTGGATCGTCTGCTATATGGCGACTATAACCTACGGTGCCGTCATTGTGCCGGTGCTTAGTGATTTCAACCCGCAGGATGCACAGCACATCATCAACCACAGCGATTCAGTGATGATGTTTGTGAGCGACAACGTCTGGGAGCACCTCGACTTCGATCATCTTAATCAGATCAAGGGAGCCATCTCGCTTGACACACAGGAAGTGCTTGGCGACCACACTTCCGGAAACAAAATAACCAAAGCTTTGAAAATTTTGGGGAAAGCCTATAATCTACGCCATCCCAAAGGCTACACGGCATCCGACGTACATTATGGCTATTATAGCCCCGACAGCATTGCTGAGATCAACTATACCTCCGGAACTACAGGCTTCTCAAAAGGAGTAATGCTTACCCTCAACAATTTGTGCGGTAATGTGGTGTTCGGTATGCAATCGCGGCTCCATTATGCGGGATCACGATGCCTGGCTTTTTTGCCTCTCGCACATGCCTATGGTTGCGCATTCGATATGCTTGTACCGCTTGCCGTTGGAACCCACATCACTGTTTTTGGGCGTCTGCCGTCACCAAAGCTGTTATTGAAAGCATTCAGCGAAGTGCGTCCCAATCTTATATTATGTGTCCCGCTGATTCTGGAAAAGATCTATCGGAAACAGCTTTTGCCAATAATATCAAAACCATCGATGAAAAGATTGATGGCAATTCCGCTGCTCAACAAGCGCATTTATTCAAAGATACGCGACAAGCTCATCGAAGCATTCGGTGGCGAATTTGAGGAAGTGATTGTCGGTGGTGCGCCGCTAAATCCCGAAGTTGAGGAATTTCTCCACAAAATACATTTCCCGTTTACCGTCGGTTTCGGAATGACCGAATGCGGGCCTCTCATAAGCTACACCCCATGGCGCAGCTTCATCGTCGGATCATCTGGTCGCACACTAAAAGGGATTATGTATTCAAAAGTGCTAAGCGATAATGAGGCATTTATCCCCGGAGAGATCTGTGTCAAAGGCGAAAACGTGATGAAAGGCTATTACAAGAATCCTAAAGCCACTGAACAGGTGCTTGACAAGGACGGCTGGCTACACACCGGTGACATGGGCACAATAAGCGATGCCGGAACGATATTCATAAAAGGACGCTGCAAGACCATGATCCTGTCAAGCAACGGGCAGAACATTTATCCGGAGGAGATCGAAGCCAAACTCAATAATATGCCCTACGTGTCCGAAAGCCTTGTCGTCGAGCGCGGTCGAAAACTCGTGGCACTTGTTTACCCCGATTTTGAGGCGATGGACAAATCACATCTGACTTCCGACATGATGCCTGAAGTGATGGAGAAAGTGCGTCTGGAAGTCAACAAACTGACCGCGCCTTATGAGCGTATAACCGAAATTCAGCTACGCGCCAACGAGTTTGAAAAGACACCCAAAAGATCTATCAAACGCTATCTTTATCAATAAAGACCTGTTTCAGGCCAGTTCGGCAACTTCGACATCATCATCATCATCATCATTTCTACCGGACGTAGGCGTGTGATTACCCGATGAATAATCGCGCGAACGACGACGCTCATTAACCACCCACATGGCCATATAAATGATCATCGCAATCACTGTAGCCCCACTCATAGAATATTTCTGGATGGGAACAAACGATGATGTAAACTGAAGCGTCGCAGTGAGAGCGATGAGCATGCCCGCTATCGCCCACACGATCATGCCGGCCTTACGGTATAGCCCGACGACAAGCATGCCCGACAAAGCCAGCGCTCCGGATCCCATGACAACCTTATCGATCAAGGCATCACTCTGGCGCCAATAATCCGTATTGAGGTAAAATGCCACCGATGCGCTCACTGAAGCCAGAAGCAGGAAGAATGCGATAACCCATAGACCTGTAGCCGAATTTCCCTGTTTCCGCGGTTGTGCCTGAAGTCTTGAAATCTCTGCCTTGAGGCGGTCGTTCTCATCCTTTGCCTCTTTAAATGCGTTTCGCAAAGAAAACAGACTTTTTTCTATCTGTTCGTTGTGCTTCTCGCTATTTTCGAAGCGTTTGTTGATCTGTTTTATCATTGCATCGGCGGCGGCGAGTCGTGATTTCAAAGTAGTGATTTCCACATCATTGTCTATCCCCGCATCCTGCTGTGAAACACATACGGGTGAATCGTTTTCCATCCTGTCAACAGCCTTCTCAAGAGCTGCGCGGAGAGCCTTTGCGTCAGGATAACGATCCAGCGGATCTTTTTCAAGACATTTCATGATAATGAAATCGAGCGATTCCGGGTAATCGCGCTTATAGACTTCGCCTGGATGAGCCGCCTCGAATGCTTTTCGCCTCAATGGCTCTATAGGAGATGGTATCTGCTCGGTCTGAGCCTTAAACACTTCGTAGACCGCCACTTCCTCACTTTTCTCCATATCCATCGGAAATGGCACCCGTCCGGCAAGCATCTCATAAAGGAGGATTCCGAGACTATAGACATCAGAGGCCGATGTGACGTTTTCGCCACGGAGTTTTTCGGGAGAACTGTATTCGTGAGCTCCTCTGGCCCGCGAACTGCTTTTTACACAATGATTGTCCTGTATGGCCAATCCGAAATCAAGAAGCACGAACGAACCGTCATAGTTGCGGCGCATTATATTGTTTGAATGTAAATCATTATGGTTGACACAATATTTTGCAATCAGTTGCGATTCTTTTTGCTTATCGATGAGATATCTTGAACCGTCGGCCGGATCAGGTTGAAGATCATCGGCATCAGGATCCATCAGAAACTTATACAGATCGACATGACAATAAGCCATGGCTCCTACAATTTCTCGGGCAAAACGGGCCACCTCGCCATATTCAACGAATTTGTGTCGCTGAAGATAGTCACATAATGTAATGCCGTCGACATAGTCCATTTCGACGATTGCTTTATTGGCAATCAGTCTGGGCTGATAAATGCGCACGATATTCGGATGACAGCCATTGCCTATTTTAAGAAGCACACGGCATTCGTTCAGGAATGTCTGATAGGCTCGGTCGCTTTCTTCCGTAATCAGTTCGTTTGACACCTTTATGGCCCGGATATAGCCGAGATCGTGATGGCGCACCTTGTAGACAGAGGCAAACGAGCCCTTGCCGAGCATGCGCAATTTTTCATATTCTTCAAGAAATAGAGGCATAAATTCAATGAGGTTTTGAAAGCGAAAAATGGAGCATTACCGATTTGCCGAGCTCGATCATATCACCGTCGGCAAGAGGAAAAAGAGTGTTCACATCATGAAGCTCAAGCACTGTTTCGCCATGATATATCTTTGTTGAAGTGCCCCCGGTTGCCCTACAGCCCCCCGGACAGGCTTTAAGCCAAAAGCATCCTTTGCGGAAAATGATGTCGGCCTGCACGCTGCTTACACACTGATTGCTGTGACTGATCGTCGCGTCGGAATCAGTTTCGTTGATTATTATATCATTTTTACGAAATAATCCGGCATTTTTTGCCATAGCGCCACGACCTATATGGTAACACTCCTTGGCCGACGAATCAAGGGTATAGACCTGTTCCCGAAGCGATCCGGTTCCCGCCTCAGCGTATATCCAGGCCATATATTGTTCTTTGGGAAGGTCGACTGGACGCCACGAAACATACAGCTGATGCTCTACAATCGCACGCGGGTTTGCACGTCTGATCGTATCGGCGGTCGCAAACCGTATGACGATTGATTTGGCACCTACGCCGGTAAGCAATGCATTATCAAGAGCATGCCGTAAATCATCACGCATCTTCTCGTCGGCCCACGGATATTTCAGCGGATCAAACCGCTCGGACTCGACTTCGACCCAAACCACGAGATTGGCCAAAGCCGAAGAATTACTCCCGGCGGCTGGCTTCAGTGCCTTGACAATAAGACGCACGGCTTGATCGCGATTGTCGATGGCATTGTCAAGAATCGACTGCTGCTCATATATCGCAGATTGCCTGACGGCCTCACTTTGTGGCCCGGATGAATGAGCCTGCTGCTGAGGTTGCGCCACAGGCTTTCCGTTGATTGAAGCAGCAATCTCTGAAAGTTTATTTTTAAGTTTGTTGAACATATTCTGATTTGTTGATTATTTCACTTCATAACCCGACTCATTGAGCACCGGAATAACCACTTCGGCAATCATACGCACAGCCTCAGGCGAGAGATAACGCACATGTTTCTCATAGTTTACCAGACGCTCGAGACGAATGGCTATTGCCAACGGAGCCTGCTGTCTGGCCGAATTTATAAAACAGATATACCACCCGTCATTAGCTTCATTTTTCTTAAATGGCGAACGCCGGTCATATCGTTCGGGCGTGCCGGTTTTACCACCCATGCGATTCGAACTTACATTGGCTACAGGCAGCATGGCTCCGTAGCCTTTTCCACGGTGCTTATCGGATTCCCGCTGCATGAACGAACGGAGATGAGCGGCCGCAGACGGTTCAAGAACCGTCACCGCTTCCATAACGGGCATCTCCGATTCGCCTTGACGAAGCACATAGCGGGTCGGTACCATACGACCGTCATTTGCGACAATCGATGCGACACGTGCCATATTAAGCGGTGTCGCGAGCAATCCGCCCTGCCCCCATGCAAAACCGGTTTCCACCATATTCCATACGAAATTCTTACGCCGTGTCCTGCCGGTCTGACGTTCTTTCATATAAATGCGATCAAAGACATTATAGCTGTCATTGGCCACGTTCTCCATCAATTTATGGAAAAGAGGCGAGGACTGACGTTCGCTTCTGAAGAAGAAATAAGGCGTATATGTCGCGGTTGAGTTCACCGGATGTATGCGGGCGCCAACTGTGGAATAGATCGTTTCAAGCTGCGGATAGAGATGATTGATGTTGACTGAATTGATAAAGAAATTATTTGACGATTTAATGATCGCATCAGACATCATCACTTGTCCCGCGGGCTCTCCGCCACCTTCAATTCGTTCCCGCCCCTGAATTGTCATAGGATACCGCCAGGCTTCCGGATCGGCCATCAACCCGGCCATCGCACTCATCACCTTGGCTGTCGAACCCGGTTGTGACTGGAAAGTAAGCCCGAGGTCGCGTTCGGTAATAGGTGCATGATTATCGCCCAGCGTCTCTGCCGGATTAGACCGGAATATGCGCATATCCTGCAACATGACTATTGAGTCCTGCTCAGGCAGTGGATAATTTGCCGAACACAACAAATCTCCTTTCGAAGCATCGAGCACAACAACCGAGGCTCTGAGATTGGAACAACCGCCCAATCGGCTGTCAGTCTGAATCACCTGCTGAAGTCTGTCCTGCAAACGCTTTTGAAGAAGACCATCAATCGTAAGATATAGATCGCGCTGCTGGCGGGCGTCGTTATGCTCCTTGACAACGGGGTTGCCCTCAATCCCATAGTCGAGGAATGGCAACATCACGGTGTAATCATGCTTCATGCGCTTGAATGTCGCTTCCGATGCCGGCATAAAACGGTTGACTCGATACTTATCGGATTGCATCACCACAATGGAATCCGGAATGTCAACACCTCGCAATTCACCGAAATGGCGCGCTTCAGCGACATAACCGATAGGATTCTCGACCGAATTGTAATAAACCTTCTTCGTATTGGCGTCGCCAAGCATAAAAAGGGTCTGGTTGCCAAAAGGATAGAATCGGCGACGACGTTTGTTTGCTTCCGCGAGAATCTGCTCCTCGGTCAGCCCGGCTGCCATCAGCTGTTCTTTCGCTTCAAGCAGCTCGTCGCGGGAACTCGTCGCGAGTAGCAACCCGTTTCGGTCATAAATATTGCCCGAATGCATCCTGTTTAGGATCAAGTTGATTCGGGGGTTATAGGCTATTACACGTTCGCCCAAAGTGTTAGTGATGAACGCAGGGCGAATAAGAGTTTCGTTTTTGTCAAAAACCTGATATTTAAGCAATGTGGCAAGAATAACGATTCCGCCAACGATAAACAAAGCGGCTCCGGCCGCAATGGCATTGTCATAAGTGCGGGCATGCGCGATCTGACTTTCAGTGCCCTTAAGGCGTGAAGCCGATACAACAATGCCGAACATAGCCATTGTTATTATTATGCCTGTACGGCCATAGCTGAGGAATGGCACCGAGATGCCTGTCAGCGGCACAAGGCCGAGTGAACCCATGACGATAAACAGGAACTGGACTCCGGTGACTATAGCTACACCCATAACAAGATACATCACAAATGGATGAGCCGCTTTCCGGCCAATCAAAAGCGAACGATGCACCACGAGGACGAAACATATAATCACAAGAAGAAGGCCGGCAAATCCCAGCATCTCGCCAATCGAAGTGAAAGCCATGTCTGTATGACATGCCGGGACAAGTGAAGGACTTCCGTCACCAAGACCCATGCCGGTAAGTCCACCCGAAGCGACACTCCATATACCCTGAGCCACCTGATCACCGCCGGTGACGGTATTGTCCCAGACTCCGCCCCAAGCCATATCAGTTCGGTTGTTAAGGCGCGCCGCCTCACTGTCGGCTCCGATAGCCGTGAGGATCTGAGCACCGAACAGAAACACGACAATCAACAGATTGAGAAATATGGCGCTTTCATACACTTTGTGATGACGTATCAGACCATATGCGATCCATATCACAAACCATGCAGCGGCACCCAAAACCGGCGACACACCGATCCAACGGGCCGCAAAAAGCAATGCGATAAACGTGAAAAGGCCGAGAAGCAGCTGCGCGAAATCACGGCGTGCCATAGAATAGATCATAATAAACGTGACCAGAAGCACAAGCGCCGGACCCATATCGCTCAACACTTTCAGATATATGAGCATGAGCACAAGCATAACGACCGAAACCACGGTTATTGTGGCCAGCTGACGGCGGAGAGTGAATCCGGTCATTCTCTCAGAAAATGCTTGCAGCAGCATGGCATTTTCGGCAAAAAAAGCAGCTATAAAGATAATGATCAGATATTTGCTTACCTCACTTGGCTGAAACGCCCCGAGGTTGACACGCGCATCGCTACCCTCGGGGCCGGTGCCGAACATCGCCAGACACGCTATCAGCACAAGCGCTACAGCCAGATATGAGAAGCCTGAGGAAAACGACAGTCCGCTGCGTTTGCGAAGCGAATCGTTGCGTCGGATTTTTGATGTGACAAAAGTATCTATGGGATCGAACGGGATCATACCCATCTGAATGCGGCTTTTGCCATTGTAGAATTTTGCGAAATTAATGCTCGACACAAGCGCCATAGCGACAAGACCGATGGCGAAAGCCTGTGCCATCACATAACCGTTTGGCTTGTCCGTAAGAGGATTGTTCATGGCATATGAACCAAGCAGCCCGATGCCGGTCAACGCCATGATCATGATGAGGAGAAGATAGTCGGTGGAAGTATGCATGCGCGCGTCACGCCACAGCATAAACACAAACAATAGCGCCCAACCGCCAAGGAAAATGAGCAGACCGGTATTTACGTCCTGACGATAGTCCGCAGGTGTCCTCACAATCAGGGCATGATCTGATTTAAGCATCTGATATGTGGAGTTGTCAATAGGCGAAAGTACGTGGCGCGCCTGTCGGAACGAAAGTTCGAGAGTTCCCTCCAGAGGACCCGACGTTGTGCCCTTTTCCTGGCCAAACTGACTGCCGGGAGCTATTGGCAGCACACTATATGATTTGCCCGGAGCGACATTGAATCTTGCTATTCCGGAATCATCCGTGACAGCATATCCAAGTGTTTTTGTGACGAGTTCAAGGCGTGTTCCGCTTTCTTTCTCACCGGATGTAGCCACTGTGTCATAGCTGTATTGCCGCAATCTGACGGAGATTCCGGACAATGGCATTGTCGGATTCTCTTTGCGGTTCGTGACCCTGACTACAATGTGGCCACCGAGCGACGGATCGCCGAAAGTCGACTGAAGATAAAGATTATGTGCCCTGTCATTCCATTCCTCATCCATACCGAGTCTGACACGATCGCCTTCCACACGGCTCTTCATTAGCCGTCCGCCATGCTTCATAGCGGTATCAGCGGGCATTTTAAACGAAGGCGTGTTGATCTGACCGAGGTTTTCTATCCCTCCGTGCTCCTTTATTTTCATGCATATCCATCCGGAAGCCACAGATGCATCATACGGATCGGTGATATATCCGCCTTCCATGAAGAGCTTCATCAGCGAATCGGCCGGGGTGGATGTGTCAAGAAGCAGAGTGCGGCCCTCCGACAATTCCGTCGCTGCTTCAGACAATGCAGCGTCCTGATTGGAAAGCATTGACTTAACGCCAAGCACCATCACGGCTGCGCAGATTATATAGCCGATAACGACATTTATTTTATTCATCGGTGTATTTGGCTAATTCTTCTTCAACAATTTTAAGTTGCCTCTGAATGCTGTCATTGTCCATCAACTGGCTTTTGAGTCTTTGCATCTCAGCATTTAATGAATCGACCTTTTTTCTATCGTCAAGTGTATTCTCGACAGGCACGACGTAAACAGTATCAGTCCTGACATGCGTGGCCGGAGCAGACGTCGATGAACTCGGATCTGTCATACGGCTGATGAGATATTTTCCACCCACGCCAAGTGCTATGCCCAACAACAATATCACAAGAATTATCCAGATCCATCGCCGACTCCGTTGTCCTGCCTCCGGCTCAGTTTTCTGTTCCGTGATCTGACCATCGGATTCTACTATTGGCGGTTCAATCGTCTTGTCATCTTCTACAGACGGCGAATTGCCGGTTTCGCTTTCCGTAATCGTTGTTGTGATTGCAGCAGTGGAAGGCACCAGAGGATCTGCCTGAACATGGATTTTAGCAATAACCACTGTGACATTGTCCTTACCGCCGGCGGCATTGGCGTCGGCGATCAATTGATTGACCTCTGCCTCAGGCGTCATTCCGGATGCGAGCACGTCGGCAATATGAGCCGAAGTGAGCATGTCGCTTAAACCATCGGAACAAAACAGGATCTGAGTGTATCCATCGGGGATAGCGACTATAGAGGCGTCAATAAAGTTTTTATCATTTACCGTATGCAGTTTATCCCCGAGCAGACGATCAATCAGATTGCGTTGTGGATGACTCATCGCCTCCGCTTCGGTCAGATCGCCCCTTTCCTCAAGACATCCCACCAATGAATGATCGTGGCTTATTTTCTTCAGTTCACCGTTATGGAAACAATAAATCCGTGAATCTCCCACATGAGCGATGTTTATGCACCGGTTGTCAAGATCGATAATTGCTGCCGACACTACGCAACCCATCATGGACAGTTTCGCGTCATCGTCTTTGCGCCTGATGATTTCATTATTGGCTTCAGCAACGGCCTGTTTTATTATTTCTATGAAGCATGTGCCCTGCGCATTCTCCACATACTCGCTTATTGTCTGACGGGCGATCTCGGCTGCCACCTCCCCGCCTTCATATCCACCGACGCCGTCAATGGCGGCACATAGGATATGACGGTCGTCCCACACATTTGTGCAGATGAATGTGTCTTCATTATTGGTCCGTACGCGGCCGGGATCGGTATTCCCATATTTTTCTACTGTGATTTTCATTGTCGCGTTCTGTGATTGGTTGTATATTGCATAGTGCCCGGGTGATATCTCATTGTCCGCGATGACACCGCATTATTTTGGCAAATTTCTGAAATGGTTAAAGAAAAGATACCCTACGGCCAGACATAGACTGACAAGAAAAAGGGTTTTCCAGATGGTCGTCATAACTTTTTGAATGTGATTTGCAGTTGTTCATTAAGCATTATGGTGGAAACGTCAGATAGCGGAACCCATTGCATGGTGTTGGCGACGACTGTGCGCTCGTTGACCTTTGTCGGCCCGAAAGCCCTGAGCGAGAAATTGCCGTTGCGGGGATCACGGCGTATCACAAGATGGGGATTCATGACGTATTCACTATCGACGCACAATGTCGCAATATCGCGGCTGACCATTGCGTTCCGGCCTGCGATCTGAAGCTCGTCGCCGGTCATCCTGTATGCTTCAAACGTACGTCCGTCAAGCACAAAACGACAATCGTCGGCTTTGATCAGGGCATGAGCCCGCGCGGATGAAACCGGCGCGGATGAGGCCTGAGTGCCAGAATCATCAAAACCGAGGATTCCCTTCGGATCAAAACGCACGCGAAACTTATCCTTGTCAAGAGGCACCATGCCCGGAAGGGATGCGAGATTGACAGCCTGCGGCACGGCTTTCATTGAATTGACAGTGTGGAGTGTTGTCACGATCCTCCCGCCTGAGGCATCGACGGTTGATGAATAGTCATCAGGAGCATAAAGCGATGACCGTATCAGAAGCATCCGCGAATCACAATCCATTTCCGGAACTCCGTCTATCATCGTGCCGTCCGGAATGCCAACGAGCTGAAACACCCAGTAATTCGCATGCGGACGATATTCCGGATATTTCTTCATCCATTCCTTTACCCTATTTAAAAACAAAATGACGGCGTCATTGACTGTCACTTGAAAAGAATTTGACAGCAATTCGTAATCACTCTGCCTGACATAAACCACAAACGATGTGTGAAACAACAGACTCACTTCTGTCGTTTCAAATTCTTTTTGCTCTACAAACTGCCTTTTCAGGCTGTCAAGAACATCCTGTCGACGAAGCATGCGGCCATTGGACAACCCTTCAGGTTTATCCGACTGAATATCATCCTGCGGCACAAGCAGGTTTTTTATTTTTGAAAAAAATGCCATTGGCTACAACAATTATTTCATTATCATTAGTCGCAAGCCGAAAACGACAGCAACACACTTTTTCCACCTCGTCCGGCGGCATGTCGCTGATACATAGCTGGCCGGATCATTTATTTATCATGCAAATATAACCATTTATTTTCATATCCACGCCTAAAGGACAAACAAAAGAATTTGCAACAAATAAATCCCGGCGGTTGTTTAATTGAAAATAACCGTCGGAAACAGTCCCATAACAAAGCATAAAGGACATGAATAGATCAACATTCAGCAAAGTCACGATCATCGCGGTGATTGCTTTGTGCTTCAGCGCACAACATATCAAGGCATAGTATTATGAAATCGCCAGTCAGCTTCCCGGACTGCTGCATCCGGCACTCTCGGGATCCATGAACTATAAAGGATATGTGGAGGCCTCGGGAATAGCCGGATTGGGCAACAATCGTGCGAATTTCATCGGCATATCGACATCGCAGGGTTTCCAATATGCATCTTGGTTTTTCATGGGTGTGGGAATCGGCGTTGACGTGGCCATGACCGACCAAAGCGGTCGGAATGATATATACCCGGCCGACAATGCGCCCGACTATTACAGACATTCCAGCTCACAAACAAAAGTGATGCTTCCGGTATTTTCCGATTTTCGTTTCAACATAGGCGGTTCAGACGCAATGTCGATGTTCGTCGACCTGAAAATCGGAGCCACATGGCTCATCGGCGACAGCTACCTTTGGCTACAGCGGGGAAGGCTTGGCGGCGGCACGCAATTCTACCTCAAGCCATCCATCGGGCTGCGTATTCCCATAAGCACCTCCAATCGACGCCAAGCCATAAGTTTCGGCGCGACATATCAGTTGATCACATCCAACAACAACTGGACTTATTGGAATGATAATTCCGCCACACTCAATGGACTGGGCCTAAGCGTTTCTTACGAATGGTAAACGCCGGCGAATTTGAAATTTATTTTGATAATTGCCCGGATTGTGTTACCTTTGCGGGTGCACGACAAAGGGGTGTCGTATGGAATCAGCCATGCGACTGAGATTCACACCCTCAGAACCTGATACGGCCAGCACCGGCGCAGGGATTGTTGGATTTCCGCTTTCTCAGCGTTTTGTCAGATTCAGTGACGGTGTCAGCATCGATCGCAATTACTGCATACCTCTCATGCCGCACTGACATAACCCAAACGGGATAGCAATGAAACGTTACATACCGATTCTGACAGTGGCCGGTTCTGACAGCTCCGGAGGTGCCGGCATCCAGGCCGACATCAAGACCATCTCGGCCATCGGCTGGGGTTGCCTGAGGGGAAACAAATCCCCTCCCGCCCCCAACACCACCCC
>CAJJOX010000006.1 GCA_905193485.1 uncultured Porphyromonadaceae bacterium
CTCCTACGGTACAAAAAAAAAAGCCTCACACTCCCCCAAAACAGCCGGCCTCACACCTCTACAGCTCACACAAATATCCGATCCCTCGCAGGCACGCGACGAACGTTGCAACATAATCAACGTGGTCGACGAATCGGTGAAGGTCGAACCCGGCATAGCCACTGCCGAAGCCGGCAAAGCTGCCTTCGCGGCTCTCGAGCGTGCAGTCACCGACTTGCGGGCCGGCACAATCGACGCTCTCGTCACAGCTCCGATCAACAAACACAACATACATAGCGACGAGTTCTCCTTTCCTGGACATACCGAATATCTTGAGTCATCTCTCGGCGATAACGAGGATCACGCGCTGATGATTCTGTGCAACGACACCGTACGCGTTGCACTCGTCACCATCCACGAACCGATATCAAAAGTGGCGTCGATGATCACACGCGAAAACGTGTTGGCCAAAATTGAAGCATTCGCACAATCGATCACCGCCGACTTCGGCATCGGACATCCGCGCATAGCGGTGCTCGCCCTTAATCCCCATTCCGGCGAGGACGGCCTTATCGGCCCGGAAGAACAAAACGAGATTGCGCCCGCCATCGCCGATGCCCAGCAAAAAAAGATCAACTGTTTCGGGCCATACGCCGCCGACGGCTTCTGGGGCAGCGGCATGTTCAAACGCTTCGACGGAGTTCTGGCAATGTATCACGACCAGGGACTTGCTCCGTTCAAGACCCTCGCGATGGACGCAGGAGTCAACTTCACTGCCGGACTGAAATACGTGCGCACATCCCCCGACCACGGCACCGGCTACGATATCGCAGGCACCGGCAGTGCATCCGCCGAATCGATGCGGCAGGCCGTCTACACGGCAATCGACGTGATCCGCAACCGGCGCAATCACCAGCGCATCACCCGCAATCCGCTCCGCAAGCAATATGTCGAGAAAAACAAAAAAGACAACGTGGTGCTTGACCTGACGAAATCCGACGACGAAAAATAAATTGCCTCCCCATATTTTTCCACGACTCCGATGAGCAAGCTCCACAACGTAGGCACCAATTTCATACGCAGCGACAAATTCATCTATTCGCTGCTGCGGGCCGGCGTGGCTTCTCAGGTCGCTTCCTGGATTGACCTTTTCACCGGATTCGCCCTTTTTGCCTGGTGCGGTCTTGCTCCCTGGCTCTCCACGGCCATCGGCGCCACAATCGGCGGAGTGATCAATTGCGTGATCAACTTCCACTTCACCTTTCACGCCCGCGAATGCTCCTGGCGTGCCGTGATTGTGAAATACACAATGGTATGGATAGGAAGCCTCCTGCTCAATTCTTTCGGAACGCAAGGACTCTATTGGCTTCTCAATCACTGGCCTTGGCTCGAAACTATCGGATTCCGGCCTGACGGCTATTATGCCGCCGCCCGACTGATTGTGAGCGGAATCGTTTCCCTATTCTGGAATCTGCTGCTGCAGGCCAAATTCGTTTACCGGATCTCTAAATTCGACCCTTACGCCATCCGCCTGATGAATACACTCATCCCCAGAACGGGAAATAAATAATCCGGCATCTGTCCGGAATAACATCACATCTTACAACCATGTCATCATCAGAAACAGACGATTATAAGGATTTGCGACCCGACGTGCTCAACTACGACGACATACGGGCCTTGATTCCTCGACTCGACGGACACGAAAAGCTCGTTAACGCCCTCCTGCACTTCCTGTCGGTCGATAAAGTGAACGCCGTACACAGCAAACTGATGGATACGCCGGGCCCTGAATTTGTGCGCCGCATTCTTTTCGAGGAATTCCGCATCAAACTGCGCATCGACAACGAAGAGCGGCTCGAACACCTGCCCGAAGGCGCTTTCATAACCGTCAGCAATCACCCGTTCGGTGCGCTCGACGGCATAACACTCATCTACCTCATCACCCGGCACCGTCCGAAATTCCGGGTAATGGTCAATCTCATTCTGAACCGCATCACAGCCATGCGGCCCAATTTCATCGCGGTCGACGCCATGGCCAGCGATGATCCTTCCAAACGGCAAGTATCCGTCAACGGTATCCGTCAGGCTTTGCGACAGCTTCGCGAAGGCGAGCCTGTCGGCTTTTTCCCCGCCGGAGCCATGAGCACGATCAACTGGCGCGGACGCCTGCTTGACCGTCAGTGGCAACCCACGGTCATCCAGATTATCCGTAAAGCCAATGTGCCCGTAATCCCGATTTTCTTTCATGGCAGCAACAGCTGGTGGTGCAACATACTCGGCAAAGTATGCTGGCCGGCACGCTCTTTACGACTCCCTGCCGAAGTGTGGCGTAAGATAGGCAAAGAAATACACGTGAGCATCGGCGAACCGATCTCCCCCGAGGAACAGGTCGCCCACGGCGGCAGCGTGGAAGAGTTCGGCCGTTTCCTCCGCGAAAAAACCTATGAGCTGCGCGAACGGTATCACTGATCTTGCATTCGGCAACGACAATCGCCCATGTAGCTACGTTTAATATCATTAACAAACACCACCCTTATTTTAACTTTGATTACCACACCAACAAAGCATAGGACGATATTTTAACCGATATAAACAAAAATAAGAATATATTAAAGTAAAAAATTTTTGCAATTTGCAAATAACAAGTACTTTTACGGCTCATAATGCTCCGCAGCACAGCGACAGCGGCAGCGGACTACAACCTTAGATTGAAAAAAACAATAACAACAAACTAAAAATTTACTTTCAGTAAATCATGAACGCAACAAACGTAAAACCCGCTGACGGCAAGCTTGGCGTACTCGTAGTAGGCCTTGGCGCTGTCACCACAACATTCATGACCGGCGTCCTGATGACCCGCAAAGGACTCGCCAAACCGGTCGGTTCGATGACCCAGTATGACAAAATCCGCGTTGGCAAAGGAGCCGACAAGAAATATCTCAAATACAATGAGATCGTGCCCATCGCATCGCTCGACGACATCGTGTTCGGCGCCTGGGACGTTTATCCCGCCAATGCCTACGAAAGCGCCATCAACGCCGAGGTGTTAAAAGAAAAAGACATCAACCCCGTCAAAGACGAGCTTGAAGCCATCAAACCTATGAAAGCCGCTTTCGACCACAACTATGCTAAACGCCTCGACGGCGACAACATCATGGTTGGCAAGACCCGCTGGGAAATGGTCGAACAGCTCCGCAAAGACATCCGCGACTTCAAGGAAAAGAACGGCTGCAGCCGCATCGTAGTGCTCTGGGCCGCTTCCACCGAAGTCTATGTCCCGGTTGACGAAAACGTTCACGGAACCCTCGCCGCTCTCGAAGCTGCAATGAAAGCCGACGACAAGGAACACATCGCTCCCTCGATGTGCTACGCTTATGCTGCTCTTCAGGAAGGCGCTCCATTCATCATGGGCGCACCCAACACCACCGTCGACATCCCCGCTATGTGGGAACTCAGCGAAAAAACAGGCATGCCTATCGCCGGCAAGGACTTCAAGACCGGACAGACTCTCGTTAAATCAGGATTCGCACCCATCATCGGCACTCGTTGCCTCGGCCTCAGCGGCTGGTTCTCGACAAACATTCTCGGTAACCGTGACGGCCTCGTCCTCGACGAACCCGCCAACTTCCGCACAAAAGAAGTTTCGAAACTTTCGACTCTCGAATCGATTCTCGTGCCCGAAAAACAGCCCGACCTCTACACCGACTACTATCACAAAGTGCGCATCAACTACTATCCCCCGCGCAACGACAACAAAGAAGGCTGGGACAACATCGACATCTTCGGATGGATGGGCTATCCCATGCAGATAAAGATCAACTTCCTCTGCCGCGACTCAATCCTCGCCGCTCCTCTTTGCCTCGACCTCGTGCTCCTCAGCGACCTCGCCGCACGTGCAGGACGTCACGGCATACAGCGCTTCCTGAGCTTCTTCCTCAAGAGCCCGATGCACGACTACACAAAAGGCGAAGTGCCCGTCAATCACCTCTTCCAGCAATACGTGATGCTGAAGAACGCCATCCGTGAGATGGGCGGTTACGAAGCCGACGAAGAAATCGACTAAAGCACAACCCTCCCTTTCAACTAATTCAAGTAGAAGAGGTCACACCATAACGGTGAGACCTCTTTTACTTTCATGACCCGCAGAACAATCCGGGAGTGAAGGCAGTTATAATTCACGGGAGATTTCCCGCTAAAGCACTACAATCATGAAAACCTGTAAAAGACTTCTCGTCATGTGTGTGACAGCCGCGGCTCTTTTGCTTCCGGCACTCACCTCATGCAATGACAAAGGCGGCAATGCCGACACTAAACCCGAATCACCGGCGGCTCAACGCGATGTCAACGCCATAATCGCAACTATCGACAATTATGCCTTAAGCGTAAAAAACGCCACCTCGGTTGAGGAAATCTCCGAACTCGACAGCGAGTTTGCAAAGGCGATAGGCAAATATGCCGATTCAAAGGATCCGGTCAATGCCGCTGACCGCCAAGCGATCCTGTCAGCCACCGAACGGCTTTCCATAACCATCAACGGCCGCGTCAAGGATCTTGAAGGGCAGGCACCGATGACACTTGAAGAAATTCAGGAACAAAAAGACATACTTGCGGCCGACCTCGACAAATGCAAGACCGTGGGACAGGTCGTGCAGATGGCCACCTACTGATCGGGCAGCCTACCATAACGCCGGCAAGACGACAAATTCGCTCCGGCACCCGGTATTCCGGCGATATCTTTGCACTCGTAAATCACACGCAATTTTATCGTCAAAATGTCTTTTTACATCAATCACGCACGCCTGAATCTCCTCATATCGGCATCGTCAATCCTGCTTCTCACGGCATGCTCCACATCCCGCAATGAAACATCGTCGGTCAACACCGATTGCTCTGCCGGCCGCATTTCCATATCGCGTGCCGGATTGCTGCGCCTCGATTCCGTGACAAGCCAATTCCGGTTCAGCGTCGACAGCATCGCGATCATAATCCCCCGACAAGACACCGCAACCGCACCGCAACCCGTGCTCGTCACCATGCACGGAGTCAAAGCATCACGCGAAAGAAACGCGACGACATCTCTCATCCGCACGACCGCCACAGACAGCTCGATGCATAGCGCCGCAACCCTGCGACATCACACATTTTCGGCATCCGCAAAAAAGCCATCGTCAATCTCCGGCCACATCGTGAAAATAGCCTTGGCCTTTGCCGCGTTACTGCTTCTAATTGCTTTATTTCGCCGTTTTATGAAAAAATAGAGTAATTTTGCAGAGCAAATCGCTCTACAATGAAACGAAAAGACAAATCGAAAAACAAGTCCCGTACCGGTCTTGCCGCCAATATAGTCAGCCTCATCGCCGTATTTCTGTTCATGGCCGCCGCGGCCCTCATGCAGAGCGGCCGCCTATTCGGCCATACACCCGGTAAAACCGCTGACAACGACACCGCAGCCACCGGCGCCATGGCCGGCGACACCGTTGTGATCAACACATCCGGTCTTGCATCCGACATAACCGGCTACAGCGGTCCCGTACCCGTCGAAATAAAGATCTTCAAAGGAACGGTTGTGTCCGTCACCCCGCTCGACAATTCGGAAACCCCCGGATTCTTCAATCGAGTCATCAAAAGCGGAATCACCGATAAATGGAACGGGTTGACGGTTGAAAAAGCCGCTGCACTCCATGTCGACGGAGTAAGCGGCGCCACATTCTCATCGACGGCTCTGATCAAAAACGTGCAGACGGGTCTTGACTCCTATCTGAAAGAAAAAGGCAAAGGCTCGGCCTCGGCACAAACCGCCGGAAGCACCGACGAAAAGCATTCGGCGGCATTCTTCGCCGCTCTTGCCGTGCTTATTGCCGCAATGTCTGTTCCCCTATTCATCAAGAACCCCCGATACCGCATCGCCCAACAGATCCTCAACACGGCCGTGCTCGGTTTCTGGGCCGGCTCTTTTGTCGATTACACGATGATGCTTGGTCTGGTCGGCGGAGGCGTCACATCATCGACATCGGCAATCGCGATACTGATGCTCATAAGCGCTTTCATTTATCCGTTATTCGGCAAACACGGCTATTATTGCGCATGGGTATGCCCTCTCGGCTCACTCCAGGAGCTCGCATCCCGCTGCAACCCGAATCACCATATCACATTGTCGAAACGCACCGTCAAAATCCTCACATCATTCCGTATGATCCTGTGGGCCGCGCTGATGGTGTGCCTATGGAGCGGCATCTGGATGAGCTGGATCGACTATGAGCTATTCACAGCCTTTCTCGTCGGCAGTGCATCCGTCGGTGTAGTCGCGGCCGGAGCCGTCATCATACTGCTCTCAATCTTCATTCCGCGTCCCTACTGCCGCTTTGTGTGCCCCACAGGCACCCTTCTGCGTATGTCGCAAGACATCACAGCCAAATAAATCTCCCGTATATCCCACGACACCCTTAAAATGAAAACTACCCACATCATAATCGCGGCGCTCACTGTAGCGTTATGCATAGTCACCTATAAGCTCGCCGAAAGCAACGACACGACTCCGACGCCCGACGCCACAACGGCTGCACCAGCCAAATCGCCCTCGGCGGCCGCCGTACAAAACATTATGACCCGCTCAAGCATCCGGGCTTACTCCGACCGCGAGGTGACAGCAGTTCAGATCGACACCCTGCTCCGCGCGGCAATGGCCGCCCCCACCGCACGCGACTGCCGCCCCTGGAAGTTTGTCGTCATCACCGACCGTGCCATTCTCGACAGCATTGCAGCCCATAAACACAACTATGCCATGGCCGCAGAAGCTCAGGCTGCGGTCGTTGTGTGCGGCGACATGACAAAAGCGATGGACGGCGACGGACGCGACTATTGGATTCAAGACTGCTCGGCCGCTACCGAAAACCTCCTCCTCGCGGCCCACGCCATCCGCCTCGGAGCCGTCTGGTGCGGAGTCTATCCCATCCCCGACCGCATCTCATTCGTCACCAAGTTGCTCGATCTTCCGCCCGAACTGATCCCGCTCAACATCATTCCGATAGGCTATCCCAAGGGAGAGGCTACACCAAAAGAAAAGTATGACCCGTCAAATATTATAAAACGCTAACAATACAACAATCGATGGAACAACGACAGAAAGCCATAGTGATTTACGGTGCTTCGAGCGAAAACATCAGCCAACGGTTCAAAGACGACGCCTTCCGCCTCGGACAGATCATAGCCGACGCCGGCTATGCACTCGTTTGTGGAGGTGGCAAAGCCGGACTGATGCGTGCCGCAATCGAAGGTGCCGACTCCCACGGAGGACATACGATTGGCGTCTTGCCGCAGTTTATGGTCGACAGCAATTGGCAACATCCCGCCCTTGGCGAAATGATTTCAACCCCCGACATGCACGCGCGGAAACGCACCATGGCTTCACTGAGTGACGCGGCAATAGCCTGTCCGGGGGGATGCGGCACTTTCGAGGAACTGATGGAAATCATCACCTGGAGGCAACTCAACCTCTACCACGGTCATGTTGTCATACTGAACACCGACGGCTACTACGATCCACTCGTCGCGATGCTCGCACATGCAACCGCTTGCGGATTCATAAGCCCTGAAAGCAACCGCATATGGCATGTGGCTTCAACGCCCGAAGAAGCAGTGGCCTTGGCCACTCTTCCGCCCGACACCACCGACTATTCACGAAAGATACACTGATATTCCCGCATTTACACTCCATCATCACGCAATGCCCGAAACGATCGACAGCATTACACCCCGCGATTCCATAGCTCAGCTTCCGGCACCGGTAAAAGCACCCGTCCCGGGAGCCCGCGACTCCATTCTGTGCCGCGAAACCGATGCGCCATGGTCGGCACGCGAACAGAAGGAGTGCATCATTGGCCGCGTGCCTTATACCGAAGGCATCGAGCCACAGCCGCGTCACGAACTGCCGGGTTACGATTCCGGAGTCATGACACTGGTCATCGGAGTGTTTGTGATCATCACTCTCAACTTCCGCCACTACACCACGTTTCTCAAAACGTTCACCCAAAATCTCTTTTCCGTGCGAAAACGGGCCAACGTGTTCGATGAGCGGTCTACAGTAAGCGAAACGCGCGTCCTCCTGTCACTCATTTTGTTGCTGTGTCTTAGCGAAGGCATCCTTCTGTTCTCGTTTCTGCGACTCCGAGTTTCTCTGCTGCCCAACCTTGCCGGAATTGGATCGCTCACCGCTCTCGCCGCCGTCTACTACATCCTGCAGCTTGTCGCCTATCACACCGTAGGCTACGTGTTCACATCACGTGCACGCGCCGTAATGTGGCTCAAAGGATTCAACGCATCACAGTCGCTCCTGGGCATATGCATAGCCCCTCCCGCACTGCTCGCCCTATTCAATCCTGCAATCGTCCCGACACTCCTGAGCATATCCGTGATACTGTATGTCGTGGCACGAATCATCTTCATTTATAAAGGTTTTAGAATTTTTTACAATAATTCCTTAGCGTTAATTTACTTTATTTTGTACCTTTGCAGTCTGGAAATAATACCGCTTATCTTCATATATAAAGCATCCTTGTTCCTGACTTCATTTCTCTGAACATAGTAATTTTTTAGCATAGCGTGAAAGTAAAAAAAGTATTAGTATCACAGCCAAAGCCGACATCCGACAAGTCACCTTACTATGAAATAGCTGAAAAATACGGCGTGCAGATTGAATTCCGCCCGTTCATAAAGGTGGAAGGTCTGACAGCTAAGGAATTCCGCCAGTCAAAAATCAACATTTCCGACTTCACGGCTATCATTTTCACCGCTCGTACGGCAATCGATCATTTCTTCCGCCTTTGCGAAGAGATGCGTGTGAATATTCCCGACACAATGAAATATTTCTGCACCACCGAATCGATAGCACTCTATCTGCAGAAATATACCGTCTACCGCAAACGCAAGATTTTCCACGGCACAACCGGTAAGCTTGACGGACTGATTCCGGCCATCACCAAACACAACAAAGAAAAATATCTCTACATTGTCAGCGACGTGCATAAAGATGACACCGGACTGCTCGACAACAACAAGATCAACTATACGAAAGCGGTGATGTATCGCACCGTAAGCAACGACTTCGGTCCCGACGAACCATTCGACTACGATATGCTCCTTTTTTTCAGCCCCTCGGGAATCGCTTCCCTTCTGAAAAATTTCCCGGAGTTCAAACAGGACGACATTCAGATCGGAACATTCGGCTCAACAACAGCACAGGCTGTGAAGAATGCCGGACTACGACTCGATATGGAAGCTCCTTCGGTTAAGGCTCCGTCCATGACCGCTGCACTCGACATGTTTCTCTGCGAAAACGCAAAAAACAATCCCTGACCGTTACCGGTCATGACCACACTCAAAATGATGGCCGGATATCGTCTATATAAAAAAGAAAAACTCCGCGGTGTCACCGCTATTGATATGTTGTTCTCGCCTGCTATGCGTAGCGAAGGCGGGAACAACAGTATTATGGCCTATCCATGGCGATGCGTATGGCGCGTCAACGACAAACGCCGTGCTTCATGCCCGAGATTCCTTATCAGCGTGCCCAAAAAGCGACTCCGTCATGCCGTCGATCGCGTCACGATGCGCCGCCGCATGCGCGAGGCCTACCGACTCAGCCGTCATCTCATCGATTCCGATTTTCCCGCCGACATGGCCTTCATTTATGTGGCCGACAAACTCACCGACTATCATGCGGCCCGACGTGCCGTAAGCAAGATTCTATCCCGCATAGCCGAAGCCGCACAACTGACCGGCGCCGACACCTCCACACCACAACAATGATACGCCGCATCTTCATCCTCCCCATTCGATTCTATCAGCTTTGCATCTCTCCTATGCTGCCGCCGAGCTGCCGGTTCGTGCCGACATGCAGCCAGTATGCTGTCGAAGCCATAATGCGGCACGGCATATTCCGCGGTTCCTACCTCGCCCTACGCCGCATCCTGCGCTGTCACCCCTGGGGAGGAAGCGGATACGACCCTGTGCCGTGAAACCGACATGACCATTCCGATAACCGACATACACACGCATGCGCTCCGGCTTGGAGCTGTCGTTGCAGCCGAACCACTTACAGAACTCGCCGCTGACTCCTACATCTATTCCATGGGCATACATCCATGGCACACCGTGCCCCCGCGCCATGATTTCACCTTCCTCGAAAAACTGTGCGGCGATCCGCGCATTGTGGCCGTCGGCGAATGCGGAATCGACCGCCTTAAAGGCGCCCCGATCCCACGGCAGGAAGATATTTTCCGGCAGCACATAGCGATCAGCGAACGATTGCGCAAACCGATGATAATCCATTGCGTGCGGGCTCACGACATCATTCTCGACATTCATCGCGAAACGGATCCTCGACAGACTTGGATTCTGCATGGATTCCGTCGGAAACCTGACGTCGCGCGTCAGTTGCTCGACCGTGGCATAATGCTCTCGCTCGGCCCGCGTTTCAATCCCGAAACCGCCCGTATGATACCCGACGACCGGCTGCTCATCGAAACCGACGATGACCCCACGCTCACCATCGCCGATGTGGCCGCGGCGGTCGCCCGTGCCAGAGAAATACCACTCTCCGCCTTGTTGCGGCTGATAGAGCGCAACACTGCACGACTGTTTACCGCAATCGGCCTATGATTTTTTTCGACCCGCACCGACTCTATACGAAAGCAATTTGCTAAATTTGCAGAAACATACCCGCATATAGCCTTATGAAAGTTGTAAATTTTGATGAAACGCCATCTTTGGTGAGCCAATATATGGCCGAGTTACGCAACGTTGATGTGCAGAACGACATGCTCCGCTTCCGTCGAAACCTCGAACGCATCGGCGAGATAATGGCCTACGAAATAAGCAAGACAGTGAGCTACAAGGATGTGGATGTCACCACTCCACTCGATATCGCACACTGCAAGGAAATAGATGAGAAGATTGTGCTCGCGACGATCTTCCGTGCCGGAATACCGTTCCACAAAGGATTCCTCGATTTCTTCGATCATGCGCAGAATGCATTCGTGTCGGCCTACAGAAAATATAAGGAAAAAGAAAACTTCGACGTATTCATCGAATACATAGCATCGCCCAGCCTCGAAGGCAAGACTCTCGTCATAGCCGATCCGATGCTTGCCACCGGAGCTTCCATGGAGCTCAGCTACCGTGCGCTGCTCACAAAAGGAAATCCAGCACATATCCACGTGGCTTCGGTCATTGCGTCAAAAGTGGCCATCGACTATATAAAGAAAACTTTCCCCGACGACCGCACGACGATATGGGTAGGTGCAATCGACGACGAAATCAACGCCCATTCCTATATCGTGCCGGGTCTGGGCGACGCCGGCGACCTCGCCTACGGCATCAAGGAATAAGCCCTCATATCCTCCAAAACATCTGAAACATCATGAAAATAGCATTGATCGGCTACGGCAAAATGGGCCGTGCAATTGAACAGATAGCCCTACGGCGCGGTCACGAGATTGTCGCGGTCATCGACATCGACAATCCGGACGATTTCGATACCGACGCATTCCGCAACGCCGATGTGGCAATCGAATTCACTACACCGGCAAGCGCTTTCGACAACTACCTCAAAGCCTTCGCTCAAGGCGTCAAGGTCGTATCCGGATCCACCGGGTGGACCGATCGCATCGGCGAGATCGAAACGCTCTGCCGCGAGAAAGGTGCCACTTTTTTCTGGACATCGAATTTCAGCATCGGCGTAAACATATTTTTCGCCCTGAACAAATATCTCGCCGCTATGATGGATGGGTTTCCGCAGTATCATCCCGAAATGGAGGAGATCCACCACATACACAAGCTCGATCATCCGAGTGGCACCGCCGTAAGCCTCGCAGACGGCATTATGGACGAAAACAGCCGCGTGACCGGGTGGACCGAGGATGAGAACCCCGGAGAGCGACAGCTACTCATACGCCATCAGCGCATTGGCGAAGTGCCGGGAACTCACATCGTAAAATGGGATTCCGACGTCGACTCCATAACAATAACCCATCAGGCCAAAAACCGTCTTGGATTTGCCGAAGGAGCAGTCACGGCCGCCGAATGGGTAGCCACTCGCAATGGATTCCTTACAATGGATATGCTCATGCACCGTATCATAACGAATTCGGCGCTTATCGATATCCTGAAATAATCTTCACCACCACAATAACGATAAATGAATCAGGAAAACAGACCGACTGACACTCCACCGGCTCCGCTTGAGAATTTCAAAGCCGACTTCATAAACCGCATCCGCCAGATCAAGAAGACACGATGGATACGTTTCGCCATCGTCACTGCCATTTTCTTGATATGGGTGGCATGGCTCGGAAACTGGTGGGTGATACTCCTGCTGCCGCTTCTGTTCGACATCTACATCACCGGCTACATCCCTTTCACCTGGTGGAAAAAGAGCGAAAACAAGATGTTCAAAATGGTCATGAGCTGGGTCGATGCGATCGTTTATGCCCTCATTCTCGTCTATTTCGTTTTTACGTTCATTGGACAGAATTATCAGATACCGTCTTCATCGCTCGAAAAAACACTCATGACCGGCGATTATCTTTGGGTCAACAAGATGTCCTATGGCCCTCGCGTGCCGATGACTCCCATACATTTTCCTCTCGTACAGAACACTCTGCCGATCATAAACACCCGCAGCTACATCGAGTGGCCTGAATGGAGCTATCACCGGTTATCCGGATTCGGCAACGTACAGGCCGGCGATATCGTGGTATTCAACTTTCCGGCCGGCGACACAATTGCCGTAAACGCACAGAATCCCGACTATTACACCCTCAAGCATTACTGGGGCGACCAGATGATCAACAATAATCCCGCTGCATTCGATACATGGCGTAATCTTGATGAGGAGGAGGCTGCCCGCTACCGCGATGAACTCGGGCGGCAGGTGATTCTCAACAATCCCGATCAATTCGGCGATGTGATGTATCGTCCCGTCGACCGACGTGAAAACTATGTCAAACGCGCTGTCGGTCTGCCAGGTCAAACACTTAAGATTGTCGACGGACAAATATACATCGACGGAAAGAAACAGCCTTGGCCCGAAAACGCGCAATTCAACTATTATTTCCAGACATCGTCGCCCGTCACCGACGACCAGTGGGAAGAACTCGAGATGTCTATGGAAGGTCGCAATGCCGTGTCGCTCGAAAACGGAAACAGCGACATGCTCGTGCGACAGATGCGTTCAAACGGTTTCAAGATAGAGCCCGGTCGACAACTCTACCTCTATTGCTCGCCGATGACCGACGAAATACTCTCCAGACTGAAAAAAATGCCTTCTTTAATGGCTGTGATGCGACAGCCCGCGCCGGCCGGAGAATATCTGTTCCCTGACCGGATGAGTGAACACTGGACCCGTTCCGACTACGGACCCGTCATGATTCCGCGCAAAGGACAGACAGTGCGCCTCACGGCTGAAAACTGGCCTATGTATGAGCGTGCTATACGCAATTATGAAAACCACGGCGATTCCTATCTGAAAAACGGACAGGTATATATCGACGGTAAACCCGCCGACAGTTACACTTTCGCTATGGACTATTATTTTATGATGGGCGACCACCGCGACAACTCTCTTGATTCGCGCTACTGGGGTTTCGTGCCTGAAGACCATATCGTTGGAAAACCGATGCGCGTGCTCATATCATTCGACAAGGACAAGAGCATTTTCAACGGCGGAATCCGCTGGAACCGCATTTTCAAAGACGCCAATCCCGGATTCTGACCATGCCGCCTGCCTCGGGAATAATTCTGCCGCCCCAGTTTCTCGGTTCGACTGCATACTATGCTGTGATCGCGGCTGCCGATGAAGTCACAGTCGATCTGTCGATGTCATTCGACAAAAGATTCAAAAGCATACACCGCTGCATCATCGACGGTGCTAATGGCCCGACGATGCTCACGGTGCCGATAGCACGGCCGCAGAGCATGATGTCGGCCAATTGGAACGACATAATCGTGTCTGAGCACGGTGGATGGTGGAATGAAATGCTCACCGCTCTCCATTCGGCCTACGGACGCACTCCTTATTTTGAATTTTACATCGACCTGTTTGAGCCTCTTTTATCCAAAGACACTCCCGGAATCGCAATAACCCGACTCGACCGTGAACTTGACACACTGTTGCGCCGTCTGCTTCAGATCGACACACCCGTAAATTACATCGAAGATGCGGCCAAAAGCTCGTTTCGCGGCTCTCAGAAGGATTTCAGCGCAATGATGGACAATTCCACCATAGACGTGGAATATTATCAGATAAGAGCCTTAAAACACGGTTTTCAGCCTCGCATGTCGGCTGTCGACCTGCTTTTCAACATGGGGCCGGAGTCGCCGTTCATTCTCCGGCGGATGGTTCCTAACCCGTAAGCTGACGGATGGTCAAAGCATGGATAATGCCCGCAGCTGATCAAGCACGTCAAGACGCGTCATCGTGCGGCGCGAACGCAACACGCCTGCAAAATCGCGTGCCACATCCTGCACGCCGTGATGACCGAAAACACGCGACAGATAATTATAGTTTTTGTTAAACAGACGCGTCGTCTCGTCTTCTTCCAGCGAACAGTTCTCACGTCCTTCCTCCACCATCATGCCGCGCAGATAATCGGCCATTTCGGGTTCGACGGAAGTGCGGTCGAGAATCATGCGGCGACACAGTACATTTCCTATGGCAAGTGCCATAGCGAGATTGAAATTCTTCAGAATCTGATTCCACGCATTTTTGGCTGAAAAACCGGGATTGCCGTTGAAATAGAAATCGCCTGTAAACTGCATGGCTGCCTCCGGATCCGCATCCATATCCACACCGGCAAGCATCTCTTCGCCGTCGAAAATCACCACAGCCATAGCCATGCCTGTGATACCATAGCATTTATCGTCTTCGTTTCTGTAACTTAATCGCTGTTTCATTTTACGTTTATGAACTTTTTAGATGCCCGGGCTGTGCCGGCCGTCATTGATTTAACAAATAAATTCATGTTTAGTTGATCACCATAATTTTTGCAACCGCACCCGATGACGAGCCGTTGGCGTTTTGCGAAACCATAACATAATAGACACCGGTGCGGACGCGTGAACCAGAAGCATTGCAAACATTCCACACGAAACGTCCGCCTTCCGAACGTCCCTGATAGACAACCGCACCCGAAGCGTCGGCTATTTTCACAAGCGACTTATCCATAAGTCCGGTGATGTTGACTTCACCGTGAAATTCCGGTCGCACCGGATTGGGATAGACGAATATATCGGAATAATCGCTGCGTGCCGGTGTCGCGTCCGACATATAGCTCATCAGACCGCTGTCGGTGCCTATGAACACCATGCCCGTCTGCTGATCGACATACACGCAGTTGACATTGTCTGAAAGCAATGGCGAATTGTCAGTGTTGTAATTCGCCAGAATCTCATTCCCCGACGGTGACACGAGAAACAGTCCAGATCCGTAAGTGGCGATCCATTTGCGATTGGCCGCATCCACGGCGATATCCATCACCAGATCCGTGCCGAGAAGGTAGTCGGCAAGATTTGAACCGTCATTACGCGGCACTTTGATATGTGTGACGCGCATGCCTGGATTAAGAGCATTGGATGGTGAAGATATTTCATATACACCTTCATTGGTGCCGATCCATACTTTACCGTCGAGATCCTCGCATATGGCCGAACTGAATTTCGGTTTCACTTCATTACCGTCCTGATCAACCCATTTTTCCCACAGATGCATGCGGTCGTCAGTGAAATTATTCAGGGTGCCGCGCGTATCGTAGGCCAGCAATATGTCCTCGCTATTGTAAATGACAAACACCATGTTTGATTTCTTGCAATGCAGAAACCGTGTGTCCATTCCGCCCCAGCAGTCGATGCTTTTTAGATCGGGCACTATCCAGTCTGAAATTTTCACTTCCGACGGATCAAGTTTCACTTTTTCTGCCGGCAGAATCATCAGTGGGGATTTCTGATAAAAAACCGATCCTGTTCCATGATTGGTCATAGCCCATAAATTGCCTGCTTTGTCCATTGATATGCCATAGACAATGCTGCGGTTATCCACAAGTTTATTAGGCGAATTCACCTCGTCATATCTTCCTGTCATTTCATCGCCTTCTATCTTGTATATGCCGTCGTCAGATGTGGCGATGAAATACACCGACGGATCATTCACATCTTCGATAAGCGATGTGGGAGATATCGCGTATTTTCCATGTGTGCGCTGCATGTCTTTTATGAGAGGCACCTTGGCTTCGACAGGGTAGGGGGTGCGGTCGGAAAACGACATATCTGAAAGGTCTATGAGGCATCCTGTCTGGACATTGTCAAGTCCTCGGTTGCTACCCCCGAAACGATAGGAAGTGACACCGCTGTTCTGGGCATATATCCTTCGTCCGTCAGACGAAGGATAGAAATAGCGCACCTCGCTCACTGAAAACGCATCTGGTTTGAACCGATCCATCAGCACGGTCACTCCTCCATTCCCGTCAAAAGAATGATGAGCCAGACCTTGCTTGTTCAGCGACCATACGGAATTGGCACCCGTAGCGGTGCCTACCCGGCAATCGGCCATTTCATCCGGCAGCCTGGCAAGTATCACTTCTTTTCTATCGTCGGAAACAGTATAGAGCGATGTATAGAACGAATCCTTTGCCACATAAAATATCTCGCCTTTGGAACCGCGTGACAGATAGGGTGGAAGAATCGATTTTTCTGCGGCAAAAGTGTTCCATCTCCAATTGCCTGTTTCAAAATCGATTGTATGCTCGGCCAGAGGATAGAGATTATTGTTGAGATGCACGAGCATCGTGGTGTCGGAAGTGGCGATGATTTCTATTGGAGAATTGTGATTATATAGTCTGTGAAAATTCTCAAACTTGTTTATATTCAGATTTTTGTCGATCCAATAAAAATATTCCTCGCAATGAATCACCAGACGGTCACCCATCACGGTTATCGCATTGATGTTTTTATTGTATATGCCCGATGTAACCACCTCACCGCGTTTCCTGTTATATTTGACTATGCCGAAAGATGTGGCGAGATAAAAACAATCGCCATCAAACGAAACGGCATTGATGGTGAGTGGCGGAGTTATATTGGAATCGCGTATGTCGGAGAGATTCACCACCCGGCCGTCGTCATAGAGAAGATCAACGTTTCCCGATTTATAGGCGATGAGCAGACAGTGACCGTCAAAATCATAGTATATATTACTTATATTATTATCTGTCAGCTTATTGCCTTCATTATAAACATAGTTTTCATCTGTTTTTTTATTGTATGAAAACAGATTGTTGCCCGTAGTATAATATACTATATCATCCGTTTCTATCACCTTTTGCGGTGGATTGGCATAGGTAGGATAAACTTTCCATGATCCTATCGGCTGGCCGTCGGCTTCGGCTAAAGCGGCCGTCGGCAACATGATGATCATGGTGAGGGAGAGAATTATTTTTTTTATCAGCATTTTCCTGTTTCTTTGCTTTTCATATAATCGATAAGTGAAGCCACTGCACGGCCGCGATGACTTATGGCGTTTTTTTCATCCGCTGTCATTTCGGCAAACGTGCGGTCATACCCTTCAGGACGGAACACGGGATCATAGCCGAATCCGTCGGCTCCCGACGGTGTGCGTGTTATTTCACCCTCTACAGTCCCTTCAAACATCTTTATCTCCGATCCTTCGGTAAGGGCTATGACAGTAGTGAAGCGAGCCGTGCGGATGTCGTGATTCTCCATATTTTTTAGCAACAGCGACATATTTGCCGCCGAATCATGCTGCGGCCCGGCATAGCGTGCCGAGTAGACACCGGGAGCTCCGTTAAGGGCATCGACAATCAGACCCGTGTCGTCTGCGAAACAGTCATAGCCATAATGCTGCTTCACGAAGAGAGCCTTCTGACATGCGTTTCCGCTGAGCGTATCGGCGGTTTCGGGTATCTCTTCATGACAATTTATGTCGGAAAGCGACATTATATTCCATTCTTCACCCATAATTTCCCGGATTTCCGACAATTTATGTGCGTTGTTGGTGGCGAATACTATGTTTTTTTTCTGTTTCATATGTGATTATTTAAGTTTGGCATTTTCATGATGAAAATGCCAAACACTGTATTATATAACGCAACACGGCGTTTTATATTATGCCACAACTATATTCACTATCTTTCCGGGCACCACTATTATTTTTTTGACAGTCTTGCCTTCGAGCCATTTCTGTGCCCCCTCATGCTTAAGAGCCGTCTTTTCCACCTCATCGCGCGGCATGTCCGACGCCACCTCTATATTGAAGCGCGCCTTGCCGTTGAACGACACTGCATATGTGACCACATCTTCTTTAAGACATGATTCATCATATTCCGGCCATTGCGCGTCGCAGACGGTGGTTTCGTTTCCGAGCGAATGCCACAGCTCTTCCGCTATGTGGGGTGCGAATGGAGCCATGACCACAAGAAGCTTGGAAAGCACCTCACGATTGTGGCATTTGAGTTGTATCAGCTCGTTGACACATATCATGAATGCGGCCACTGATGTGTTGAATGAGAACGCTTCGATATCGCCGCTCACTTTTTTAATCAGCTTGTTGATCGATTTCTGTTCTTCTTTCGATGGTTCGCCGTCGGTCACAAGCCATTGGTCGCCTTTGTAGAAAAGACCCCAGAGTTTCTTAAGAAAACGGTTCACACCGTCTATGCCGTTCGTATCCCATGGTTTGCTTTGCTCGAGCGGACCGAGAAACATTTCATAAAGCCGCAGTGTGTCCGCTCCGTAACGCTCCACTATATCATCAGGATTAACCACGTTGAACATTGACTTCGACATCTTTTCCACCGCATAACCGCATATATATTTTCCATCTTCAAGCACGAATTCCGCGTCGGTGAATTCCGGCCGCCATGTGCGGAAACGGTCTATGTCGAGAATATCGTTGCTCACCATGTTTATATCCACACGTATCGGCGTTACGTCATATTGCTTGCGCAGATTGTAGCTTACAAATGTGTTGGTGTCCTTGATTCTGTATACGAAACTCGTCCGTCCCTGTATCATGCCCTGGTTTATGAGCTTACGGAAAGGCTCGTCCTCGCACACCATACCGAGATCATAAAGAAACTTGTTCCAGAAACGGCTATAGATAAGGTGACCTGTGGCGTGTTCTGTTCCTCCTATATAAAGGTCTACGTTGCGCCAATAGCCGTTGGCCTCTTTCGACACGAGTGCCTTGTCGTTTCTTGGATCCATATATCTCAGATAGTAGGCCGACGATCCTGCGAAGCCTGGCATCGTGTTCAACTCAAGGGGATACCCTTCAGGCGATGTCCAGTTTTTAGCCCTTCCCAGCGGAGGCTCGCCGCTCTCTGTCGGAAGATATTTGTCCACTTCCGGCAGATGCAGAGGTAACTGATCGTCTGACAATGTATGCGGCACTCCGTCTTTGTAATATACCGGAAAAGGCTCTCCCCAGTATCTCTGACGGCTGAAGATGGCGTCACGCAGTCGGTAATTGACCTTTACACGTCCTATTCCTTTCTCTTCTATGAATTGTTTTGTCCGCGATATGGCGTCTTTCACTTCGAGTCCGTTCAGATCGAGTTCTGGTCCGCACGAATTTATCATGCGCCCGCTTTTGGCATCGAAACTCTGTTCACTGACATCGGCTCCTTCGATAAGCGGAATCACCGGCAGATCGAAATGACGTGCGAATGCATAGTCGCGGCTGTCATGTGCCGGCACGGCCATGATGGCTCCTGTGCCATAACCTGCCAACACATAATCGCTCACCCACACGGGAATCTTTTTTCCGGAGAGAGGATTTATGGCGTAAGCGCCCGTAAACACGCCTGTCACCTTCTTGTCTATCATACGCTCACGCTCCGTCTTGCTTTTTATACTATCTCGGTAGGCTTTTACAGCCTCTCTCTGGCCGTCGGTGGTGACCATGTCTACATATTCACTTTCAGGTGCCAGCACCATGAATGTGACACCGAAAACCGTATCGGCACGAGTGGTGAATATCTCAAGCTCTACGTCGCTCCCGTCAATGGCAAACCGCATTTCCGCACCCTCGGACCGACCTATCCAGTTGCGCTGCGTTTCTTTAAGTGATTCGGTCCAGTCTATGCGGTCCAGTCCCTCAAGCAGACGGGATGCATAGGCCGACACACGCAGACACCACTGATACATCACTTTCTGTTCGACCGGATAGCCGCCGCGCACCGAAACCCCTTCGCTCACTTCATCGTTGGCGAGCACAGTTCCGAGTTTCGGACACCAGTTGACCATCGTGTTGCCGAGATAGGCGATGCGGTAATTCATCAGCGTATCGCTCTTTTTCTTTTCATCCATGCCTTTCCATTCGTCGGCCGTGAAATGCAGATCTTCATCGCCGGATGCCGCATGGATGCCTTCGCTGCCGTGAGCCTCAAAATGCTTTATCAGATTTTCTATTGGCTCAGCACGATCAAGAGCTGTGTCATAATAATGGCCGAACATGCGTATGAACGCCCATTGTGTCCATTTATAATATTCCGGATCGCATGTTTTTATCTCTCTGTCCCAGTCATAGCAGAATCCTATCTTATCAAGCTGGCTGCGATAGCGCGCCGTATTGACCTGAGTGGTGATCTCGGGATGTTGCCCCGTCTGTATAGCATATTGCTCGGCAGGCAGTCCGTATGCGTCATAGCCCATCGGATGCAGAACATTGAATCCTTTCAGACGTTTGTAGCGCGAATATATGTCGGATGCTATATAGCCAAGCGGATGACCCACATGAAGTCCCGCCCCTGAAGGATAGGGAAACATGTCGAGCACATAGAATTTTGGCTTCCCGCCGTCGATTTCCGTCTTATATATTTTGTTTTCTTTCCAGTACTGCTGCCAGCGCTGTTCTATTTCCTTATGTTTATATTCCATATATTATATTTGTATATGAGAGTATGAGTGATTACTTGTTTATGTTTTTTGAAAGTTCAAGCATGCGCTCGATCGGACGCCGCGCTTTTTCAGCCAGCTTCTCGTCAACCTCGACCACCGGCAGCTCGTATAGCAGACTGTTGTATAGTTTTTGCAGGGTATTGAGCTTCATAAACGAACATTCGTTACATGCGCATGTGCTGTCGGCAGCCGGCGCTGCAATGAATATCTTATCCCTGCATTTCTTTTGCATTTCATGGAGGATGCCGCTTTCCGTTGCCACTATGAATTCTTTGCCCTCGCTCTCACATGCATATTTCAGAAGCACCGCTGTGGATCCTATCTTATCGGCAATGAGCTGCAGAGGTTTCTTGCACTCCGGATGTACAAGCAGTTTCGCTTCCGGATGCATTTTCTTCAATTCAATGATTTTTTCTATCGAGAACTGCTCGTGTACGTGGCAGGCACCGTCCCACAACACCATATTGCGTCCCGTTATTGAATTTATATAGGAACCAAGGTTGCGGTCCGGACCGAATATTATCTTTTCGTCGTCGGCGAAAGTGTCCACGATCTCTTTTGCATTGCCTGAAGTGACCACAACATCGGTGAGAGCCTTGACGCTGGCTGTGGTGTTGACATAGCTGATCACGGTATGACCCGGATGAGCCTTGACAAATTCCGAGAAAGCATCGGCCGGACAGCTGTCGGCCAGAGAGCATCCGGCATTGATGTCGGGAACAATCACCTTTTTGTCCGGACATAGTATCTTGCAGGTTTCTCCCATGAAATGAACGCCGCAAAGAACTATGATATCTGCCTCCACTTTCTCGGCTATCTGAGCCAATGCCAACGAATCGCCTATGTAATCGGCCACATCCTGAATCTCTCCTTTCTGATAATAGTGAGCCATCACCACGGCTTTCTTCTCCTTCTTCAGTCTTTCAATCTCTTTTTTCAGATCGAGAGATGGATCAACCGGGACATCGACGAATCCTTTACTTACATTCATTTCTTTTATTTTTAAATTTAAAGTTTTAAAAATTTTCTCTTTAATAAGTATTATAATGGCTGTCGAAAGTTGTGATAACTTTATAGGTGTTTACTTGCATATATGGCTTATTGAAGTCCGGGTTATGGTTATATATAGTTTGTAAACACTCTTTGTTTCTGAGTTATTGTTTCTTATACCTCTTATCGACACATTGTTTATAATATGCAAAGTTAACAACTTTATTCGGTTATTATATCAATAACCGTGTAAATAGCCGTCTATAATGCTCCAAAATCTTTATGTCTGCTAAGTTTTAATTTCAGATATTACTCTTATACCGCATCATGATTGTTAAATCCAAATATAATTCTGAATATTTGATGAAAACTTCTATGACGTTATAAACACGTTTATCGACATCGTATGATTGCTGATATTTCACCTTTAAAAAGCGATGCGGACGCAGGCAGCCACCTCGGCAACTTGCGTCCGCATTTTGATAATGGGAGAATATTGTTCTTCTATTATGACTTATTGATTGATAGCTTGTAGGGTTATGAGGGAAGTGAAGTCTTTTGGATTAATAATAAGTTATGTAATAAAGAAGTATGATCGAAAGAAGTATGATTTTCAGCGATAGTTCGAAAAGCGGCGCTGAAGCTCGTGGCGGGCAAAGAAGATGCGCGATTTGATAGTGCCGAGCGGCAAACCCATTTCATCGGCGATCTCATTGTATTTATATCCTGCCACGTGCATCGAAAACGGCACACGGTATTTTTCGGGAAATTCGTTGATGGCGTCGGTGATCTCCGATGCGGCATAAGATCCTTCAGGTGATTCCAGTCCGGAATCCTGTGACAGATTCAGATGATAGCAGTCTTCGGTCTGGTCGATCACAGTGGCCGAACGGACGATTCGACGATAGTTGTTTATAAAGATGTTGCGCATTATTGTGAAAACCCAGCCCTTGAAATTGGTGTTTTCTACATATTTGTCGCGGTTGTCAAGCACCTTGAGAGTGGTGTCCTGAAGCAGGTCATAGGCGTCGTCACGGTTTGAGGTGAGCATATAGGCAAAGTTGAGCATGTTGGCCTGAAGGCTCATAAGTCGGTTTTGAAAAGTAGCGGATTCCATAATAGAAGTTGTTTTAAAGAAGAAGCGGATAGTTGAATTTAACGATGCGAAATCAGTTTCGTTTGTTTTGTTTACATTGCAAATTTTAAACTACAAAATTATTTTATAATTAAAATAAGTTAAAATAGTTACGTCGTTGTTACAATAGTAAATAAATAGTTGAAAATCAGAAAATAATAAAATTCATTATTTAGTTACAAATTTATTAGGGTGTTCAGTTTGATGTTCCGAAAAACGTCATTCAAAACACCTGAAAATATT